>NZ_JMDX01000006.1:0-63305 GCF_000935845.1 Paenibacillus sp. E194 | reverse complement strand
GCTGCGTGCCTTGCTGTGTACCTTGTTGCGTGCCTTGATGCGTGCCTTGTTGCATGCCTTGTTGCGTGCCTTGTTGTGAGCTAAATTGTGAACTGGATTGAACTCCGTTCGAGGATGCAAAAGTTGGTGCATATCCAGACCATGCAGCCCCCGATCCTCCCGACCAATCCGGCGTACCGTTTGCGCCCATGGAGCCTTGTGATGCAGCCGAATCTGCTTGTTGCGTGGATGTATCACCTTGCAAAACTTGGCTGTCGCCCAAGAGCGACTCCATCATAAAGTCGATTATAATCGCTTGATCGACTAGTCCATCCGTATATACTAATGCGATTCTTTGCTCGCCTTTGCCCCCAACTCGCAATTCACGAATCACAATATCAGAACTATTGCCGAGCTTCGTCCGAATATAATCCAGATTGCGTTGTAAGCTTGCTTGCAGCTGATCCATAGACGTCATTCCTCACTTCTGCAGTTGATCGCATGCCTGCTTGTTGTGCTGCGGGCCTTCCGCCGACAGCCATAGATTCTGCTTTCCAGTATTGCCGTGCGTTCAACCAGATAAACCGCCAGCCGATTCATACCCGCCCTCTTAGTGACAGGCCTTCCCCTCAGTGATACTATGGGAGTAATATATGCTACCAAGATTATGCCAGCACGCTGGAAAGATGCATGCCGGCTCATACAGGAGGGACAGCCAACATGGCGACACGAACCAGAGGAATGACGCTCGTATATACAGGTGATGGCAAAGGGAAGACGACAGCAGCAGTCGGGCTATGCGTCAGAGCGGTTGGACATGGCTTCAAGGTACTAATGCTCCAGTTCATCAAGAGTCCCAAGCGCTCTTACGGAGAACAGGCTTCGCTGGAGAAGCTGGGTGTTGAAGTAAGACAGCTGGGGATCGGATTTACTTGGCTGAAGACACCGGAGGAGCATCGTGAAGCATTCAAGCAGGCATGGGCAATTGCGAAGCAGGAGATCCAGTCTGGTGATTATGATCTCATCGTACTGGATGAATTAAACAACGCACTTGCAATTACAAGCTTCCCTGTTGATGATGTTCTGCCAAGGACTGAGATCATCGAAGTGATTAAGAATCGTCGCGAGCATCTGAATATCGTGGTCACAGGACGTTCAGCTTGTCCCGAAATCATTGAAATCGCAGATCTCGTATCGGAAATTCAGCCTGTGAAGCATTACTATGAAGAAGGCATTCCTGCCGTGCTGGGCCTTGAATTTTAATTTTCATTCTATCTATCTCTCGATTATTCCCTTCATCAAGGCTGCATGTCCCTACGCTCTCTACCTAGAGACAAGCAGCCTTGTTCTACTACCTGCTTCACTCTCAGTAAACTGCGGCAGCAACCTCACATCCCTGTCTCACTCTCCATCATTCCTTATTGCACAATCCGCCTATTTTATAAAATCAGGAGCGATTATTCCTTTTTATTCCATACTGTATAGATTGTTACTTTAACCATTTACCACTTTACTATAATATAGGGAAATAGATTAGATAGCTTCTTTCTACCACAGACAGGAGGATCGTTTATGGAAAAAACAATCGCAATCATCGGAAGCAGCGGAGGCAACCTATATAACTTAGGAGGCAAAGACCCTCTTAAGCTGCTCCAAGAACTTGTCATCCAATTGGAGAGTGCCGGAATCGGCTGCGGGGCGATTCAATTCGTTGGCGCAGACGCTTCAATGGACAACGCCAAAGGCTCTACGCAGGCCGCCCTATATGGCTGGGATGAGACGCTCCAGGCTCCGAAGCGACTTGCAGAAGGATCACTAGATGAGATCAATCAAGTTGCCACTCAATTGGATCAAGATATTGCGGCGCAGATTCACCAGGGTCGTATTGGCGCACTCATTATGATGAGTGCAGATCCTACCCGCACCAACGCATATACCGTGGAGGCAGCAATAGATATGAACCTGCCGATCACAGGAACTGGCGGTACGTCCATGGCCCTCACCAGTGCCAAGGGGGCGAATGTGCTGGCTGTGTCTGGCACGACCGGAACGACGAATCGTACAAGAGCAGTCACGTTCGTGACCACACTATGTCAGCAATGGGGATTGACCTATCGGCCAATTATCGGCGCAACCGCTGATGCCACGTCTGGCAGAACAGGAGAGGGCTCGCCTTGGAGACGCATTAGCATACGCGGCATTATGCTCGCCTCTCTGCCCGGCTTTATTGCAATGGCACTGCTGCTGGCCTTAAGTAAAATTCCTGCACTGGCCGGACTTAGCGAGATATTCGACATTATGATTAAGGCGCTCCCTGTCGTTCTGGCAGCTATTGCAGCAAAGCAAATCTCGGATCTCGATGAGGTATCCATCGTCTCAGGTATCATCGCCGGAGTCATGTCCGTCGAGGGCGGCATTATTGGAGGAATCATTGGGGGGATTGGGGCTGGACTGCTCGGGCATGTTCTCTTTCGCAAATGTGTGCAGTGGCGCTTCCCTGCTACAACTGTCAACATTGTCGCCGGCGGACTCTCCGGTTTAATTTCTGGGCTTATCGTCTATTTCATGATTGCTCCAATCGCCCTTCAAGCCGGTGAAGGTATTCGCTGGCTGCTGGAAGCAGCTGTATCTACAAGCTCAATGCTAGCCGGACTGCTCGCTGGGCTGCTTATATGGCCTGCGATTCTAGGCGGTGTATATCATGCAGCCATCCTGCCCATTGTCCTGCTCGAAATGGAACGAACCGGGAACAGCTTCCTTGGAGCTGTAGACATGGCTGGACTTGTCATGGTGTCTGCCGGTATCACGTTAGCGAATATATTTGCCCCGCGTGATAAGGGAGAAGCCGCTGTCGCCGTACCTGGCTTTCTGATCAATATCGGGTTCGGCACATTCGTAGAAGCAGCGTATCCCTTCATGTTCTCGAACAAATTCATCTTCGGCGGTGCTATCGTATCAGCAGGGCTGGGCGGCTTATTGGTCGGAATGTTCGAAGTACAAGGCACTGCATACGTTCCTTCGTTCATGGCGCCTCTATTATCCAATAATATGACTGGATTCATCGTTGCGATGGTCGGGAGCCTCTTATCTGCCTTCATGATTACTTTGACCGTCAACCAACTGTCACGCAAATCCAAGCGGCTTGAGCATATGACCAAGCAAGAGGCGCACACCGACAATCTTGCCGGATAAGCCAAGCATTCATGTCTCAACCCTCAACCCATTACCAAACTAAAAAGCGCTGGAGATTTCGCGAACCATTCGCTTGCTCCAGCGCTTCTGTAAGTGGACATACATATAAATGAAAATTACATGATATGAATTCAACTGTTTACAAGAAACAAGTATATGACGTTACCGCTTGCGAATCATGAACAAGTAGCTCAGTACCGCGCCTAGTCCGCAGCATGCAATAACAACACCCATCGGAACGGCTGTATGGCTGCCAGCAATGCCGACAAGCGGAGCAGCAAGCGAGCCTGCAATGAAGGACATCAAGCCCAGCATAGCCGACGCGCTTCCAGCCCTCTCCCCTTGGCTCTGCATCGCTAAGGAGAAGCCAGCTGTATTTACTACCCCTGTACTTGATACAACGATGAACAAGGCAATGACAACCGCGATTAACGGTGCATGCAGCAGTATCGCAGCTAAGAGCAGCAGACCACCGCTGACGGTTTGCACAATCCCTGCAATGAAGAGCTGCTTCTCATGGAAGCGAGTCGCCAAGCGGCCCGTAATTTGTGTCGCAATGATGAGCCCAAGGCCATTGAGTGCGAAAAACAGGCTATATGCTTGCGGGGATGCGCCGTAAATTTCCTGCAGCACGAATGGCGATCCCGATATATAACCGAACATCGCCGCGAATACGAATCCTTGTGTGCAGGCATATCCCATAAATTCACGATCAGACAGCAGTGTACGGAAGGTTGCCATCGTCGTGCGCAGCCCGCCGGTAGAACGGCGCTCAGGCTGAAGTGTCTCCGGTAAACCGAACCATGCTGCGATCATCATAAGCAGACCGAGCAAGCCGAGCACGATAAACACCCCATGCCAAGTCGTAAACTGAAGCAGCTGCCCTCCAGCAATCGGCGCTAATATTGGAGCCAACCCGTTAATAAGCATGAGCAGCGAGAAGAACTTCGTCAGTTCACTGCCCGAATACATATCGCGCACCATGGCACGAGCAATGACAATGCCTCCAGACCCAGCCATGCCCTGAATGAAGCGAAGGGCAATCAGGCCCCCTATGGACGGAACAATAGCACAGAGAACAGAAGCTATCACATAAATGGCAAGTGAGAGGATCAGCGGCTTCCGGCGCCCTCTTGCGTCACTAAGAGGTCCAAGCATCAACTGACCAAGAGCTAAGCCCAAGAGACAGGCAGTTAAGCTCAATTGCGCGAAGGAAGTGCTCGTCTGCAAGTCACTCGCCAACATCGGCAGAGAAGGCAGATACATATCAATCGACAACGGACCAATCGCTGTCATCGACCCAAGAATAACGGCCATGGACAGTCTCTGCTTCCGAGTAGGTGCAGACAAGGCTGAGGCCGTGTTACTGTGTTGCACAGGTATACTCATAGATGGTTATTCAATTCCTTTCTTAAATCGTAATCGCGGCTGTAACCAACAATACAAGATATGTCAATTTCAACCTACATACATGTAACCATTATAGTTACAACATTATAGCGAATCAACCCTAAATCCTGTAAAGTTCTCTCTACTCCACATTTAATAGGAAAATAACAACAGCCCCCACTTCATGTAAGAAATGAGGGCCGTCGCTCGCTTGACCTGCCACGAGGCAAGAAGCGTATCTATTCATGATGATATCGATTAATTGCGAATGAGATAATCGAATGCACCCAATGCTGCTGTAGCACCAGATCCCATCGAGATGATGATCTGCTTGTATGGGCTATTCGTGCAATCGCCGGCTGCAAATACGCCAGGTACGCTTGTTGCACCATGGCTGTCTACTACGATTTCACCCATGCGAGTGCGTTCAACGGTATCAGCTAACCAGTCTGTGTTCGGCACAAGACCAATTTGTACGAATACGCCTTGCAGCTCAACATGCTTCGTCTCCCCTGTAGCGCGATCGATATAGGAAATGCCGTCAACCTTGTCTGTACCGGTAATTTCAGATGTTTGCACGTTCTTCAATACCGTTACATTCGGTAGGCTGTACAAGCGATCTTGCAATACAGCGTCGGCTTTCAGTTCTGGAGCGAACTCAAGTACCGTCACATGTTTCACAATACCTGCAAGGTCAATTGCGGCCTCAATACCAGAGTTGCCGCCGCCAATGACTGCCACATCCTTGCCTGTGAACAGAGGTCCATCACAATGCGGGCAGTAAGCTACCCCTTTGTTCTTGAACTCTGCTTCACCAGGGACGCCGACGTTCCGCCAACGAGCACCTGTCGATACGATGACGGTCTTACTTCTCAGTACAGCACCGTTTTCGAGTTCAATTTCGATAAGATCCTTCTTCTCCAAGCGTTTCGCACGCTGAAGCTTCATGACATCGATATTGTACTCTTTCACTTGATTTTCAATATTCGCTACGAGCTGAGGACCTTCAGTGTATTTCACACTGATAAAGTTCTCAATGCCAAGCGTATCGTTTACCTGACCGCCGAAGCGCTCTGCAACGATACCTGTGCGAATCCCTTTGCGTGCTGCGTAAATCGCCGCACTTGCACCTGATGGTCCACCGCCAATAACAAGAACATCGAATGGCTCTTTATTATCGAACTCGGATGCATCTGGAGCCGTACCAAGCTTCGCCAAAATTTCTTCAATGGTCATACGTCCGCCGCCGAAGAATTCGCCGTTCAGGTATACGCTAGGCACAGACATAACGTCCTTGCTCTCTACCTCTTCCTTGAATACGGCACCATCAATCATCGTGTGCGAAATGCCAGGGTTGAGGATGCTCATCAGGTTCAGCGCCTGAACAACATCCGGACAGTTATGGCAGCTCAGGCTGATATAAGTTTCAAACTTATATTCGCCGCGAATGTTATTAATTTGATCAATCACACTCTGCTCTACCTTAGGGGCTCTGCCGCTAACTTGCAGCAAAGCCAATACCAAAGAGGTAAACTCATGTCCGAGCGGAGTACCAGCGAAAGTAACGCCTGTATCTTCACCTACACGGTTCACACTAAAGCTTGGAGTGCGGGACAACTGTGTCTTCTCCACAGTAATCCGAGACGACATGCCAGCGAGTTCCTCCACCAAGGACAGCATCTCCGAAGACGCATCATCAGAGCCTGCGCTGACCTTGAGCACAATATCTCCCTCAAGAAGCTGGAGATATTGTTCGAGTTGTGATTTGATATCTTGATCTAATGCCATTGTAAGGACTCCTTAGATTTTGCCCACGAGGTCAAGGCTTGGCTTCAATGTTTGGCCGCCTTCTTGCCATTTCGCTGGGCAAACTTCACCTGGATTGTTGCGAACATATTGTGCCGCTTTGATCTTGTTGATAAGAGCACTTGCATCACGGCCGATGCCGCCAGCGTTGATTTCAGCTGCTTGGATGATTCCATCTGGATCGATAATGAACGTACCGCGGTCTGCAAGACCATCTTCTTCGATCAATACGTCGAAGTTGCGGGAAACGATATGGGATGGGTCGCCGATCATAATATATTCAACCTTGCCGATAGCCTGGGAGCTTTCATGCCAAGCTTTGTGCGTGAAGTGTGTATCTGTAGATACGGAGTACACTTCAACACCCAATTTCTTCAGCTCTGCGTATTGGTTTTGCAAGTCTTCGAGCTCAGTAGGGCAGACGAATGTGAAGTCAGCTGGATAGAAGCATACTACGCTCCATTTACCTTTAAAGTTCTCTTCTGTAACTTCGATGAATTGACCTTTTTGGAATGCATTTGCTTTGAATGGTAGTACTTCTTTTCCGATAAGTGACATAGTTACTATCTCCTCTACTTTGATTTATGGTTTATTTAGAGCATGTCGGAAACAACATACTCGATTGATGCACTTTATAATAATTATTATTAACTAAACGCTTCAATCTGTCAAGCTATTTTATAATAATTATAATATGAAAATGATATTCTTTCTCATTTGAGTCATAATTCTGACATACCTTCTTCATTATGCTGTTAAATAAGGTGAAGTATACATCTCTTATCCTCAGGTGAACGCTAAGCTACAGCTAACTACTATTTATTACCCTATTTGAACCGTTAGCAATCTCCTTCATTAACAATTCGCTCACCCCATCCATCTTCCTTCCTGTTCATGAAGAACAGAAGCAAATCGAAGCAAAAAAGTACTTATATTGAAAAATAGCACCAGAGTACGTCACTCTGATGCTATCGAGACTTTTTCTATTTCTACTATATAGAAGCATAAAAGGCAAAGCCTCAAACGCTATGAAGATTACAGCAACCCTTTGCCCGGACGATCCAAATGATACAAGTTGCGGTATCGCGGATATTGCTCCATAAGCTCGGCATGAGAACCGCGCATTTCCACCTGGCCATTTTCGATAAAGACGATCTCATCCATCTGCTCAACACCAACAAGATGGTGGGTAATCCAGATGAGCGATTTTCCCTTCATCGTCTCGAACATGGTCGCCAGCAGCTCCCGCTCCGTCTTCGGATCGAGGCCAACTGTCGGCTCATCGAGAATGACGACCGGCGTACGTTGAAGCAGTACGCGCGCCAGCGCGATGCGCTGCCGCTCCCCTCCGGAGAAGCGCTGACCGGTCTCCATCATCGCCGTATCGTATCCTTTCGGAAGAGAAGCGATCAGTGTATTCAGCTTCACTTGTTCCGCTACCTGGCGAATCTCTTCATCCGAAGCACTGCGCCGTCCTAGACGAATATTGTTCGCTACTGTCGTATCAAACAGATGTGGACGCTGATTCAGCACAGACAGAATCTCCGGGATATGCTCGCCATATTCGTTAGCGCGAACATCATTGATCATGACGCTGCCAGACTCCGGTACCACCGCACCTTGAATTAAGGTAGATAATGTTGACTTTCCGGCACCGCTGCGTCCGATAAGCGCAATCTTCTTGCCTTGCGGTATATCAAGCGATACCCCACTAATCGTCAAGGAGGCTGATCCTGCATGCCGGAAGCTGACTTGATCCAAGCGGATATGGGCAGACTTTCGTGCTTGCTGCAGCAGCTCTGGCTTCACATTCGCTGCGCTGCCGACAGCTTGTTCCACAGGCGCCTCTCCCATGCCCGACAGACGTTCCAACGAATCTTCATACTGAGGAAGCTTCTCTACCGCTTCCGATACCGGCAGGAAGGCGTCCATCAATGGGAACACCACAAGACCGAACGCCGCAATCATAACAGCAGGCATATTTCCATCAGCCGCTTGGCCGCCAGCCCAGTACACCATCGTAATGACCGTCAAGCCGACGACAGATTGTGCGACTAGCGTTCTCCATCGCGCCCACATCCGTAAATCTCGGTCAATACGAGCCACCCTCGCCTCATCTGCTTCATAGGAGTCGACAAATTGAGAAGCGCGTCCGCTAATGACCCAGTCGCTCATACCAAGTACCGCATCTGTCAGCTTCCGATATAGTCCACTGCGCTCCTGCTTCATTAGGCGGTTCTTCCGACGTGTGAACCATAGCGATATCCACGGCAGAATGAAGACGAGTACGGCAATATACAGTGCCATCAGCAGTGCGAACGGGAGATCAAACCAGCCGAGGGCCGCGATCCCTGCCGCATACATCACAATCGCGACAATGCTCGGAAAAATAGTACGTACATAGACATTTTGCAAATGTTCAATATCATCTGCCAGCACACCAAGCACATCCCCTGTGCGGAATCGGGAGCGGATGAACAAGGCTTGCGGCTCCAAAATCCGGTACAAGCGCACACGCATCTTTGATAAGATGCGAAGTACGGCATCATGACCTACAAGCCGCTCTACATAATGCACAACGGCTCTGCCAATACCAAATGTGCGCACAAGCACAATCGGTACATACACCATGAGAATGTTCTCCGGACGTGCGGCTGATTTGGATATTAAAAATCCAGAGGTGAACATGAGCGCGCTCGCGCACAGTACTGTCAGCATGCCGAGGAAAATAATGAGCGCGAAGCGACCGCAGTAGCGCCGCAAATAAGGACGCAGCCATTGATTCTGTTCACGTGTCACAATATCCCCTCCTGCTGCGAAATCAACATGCTGTAATACACGCCTTGGCGTTCAAGCAGCTCCTGGTGCGTACCTGCCTCTGCTATCCTTCCATGATCCATGACGATAATCCAATCCATATCTTCCATCCAATGCAGGCGATGCGTCGCAAGGAAGACCAGCTTGCCTTCGAACAGCGATAGCATCGTCTGCTTGAGCTCATATTCTGTCTCAATATCCAGATGGGCCGTAGGCTCATCCAGCATCATAATCGGTCTGTCGCTCAGGAATGCACGAGCAAGCGCCACACGCTGCTCCTGTCCGCCGCTAAGAGAGCGGCCTCCATTGCCAATAAGCTCATCCCGACCATTTGGCAGCTCAGCAGTCAATGTAGACAAGCCAGCTGCTGCAAGGGCGCGATCCACTTCTTCATCAGAAGCTTCAGGCGCATAGAATCGGATATTGTCCGCAAGCGACACGTTGAAAAGATACGGATGCTGTGGAATATAAGTCGTCAGCTGACGCCAAGCTTCCTCATCAAGCGATGACACGTCCATGCCGTTCAAGGTGACCTGTCCTGATGTCGGACGAAGGAAACCACCAAGCACATCAATGAGCGTAGACTTGCCTGCCCCGCTCTCGCCGACAATGCCGACTTTCAGAAGACCCGTCACCTCACACGTTACATCCTTCAGTGAAGACGGTCCATCCGCTTCATGCTTCACACCTATGCCGGACAAGGCGATTGTGCTGTCCTGCGTCCAAGCAAGAGAGGACGGAAGCTGTGAGACACTTCCCCCTACTTCAGTTTCATGTTTAATGATCGCATCAATTGCTTTTCCAGCTTCTTTCCCGTTCAATGTCGCGTGATAATCCGCACCAACCATGCGAACAGGCAGGAAATACTCAGGGGCTAGAATCAGCACCGTAAGCCCCGTCACTAATGTCATTTCTCCATTAATAAGACGAAGACCCAGGCCAACCGCTACAGAGGCCACGGATAACATCGTAAAGAAGTCAAGGGCGAAGGAGGAGAGAAAAGCTACACGAAGCGTACGCATTGTCGCAGAGCGGTACTTGTCACTCACTTGCCCAATCGTATCACTGTGCTTGCGGCTCTGCCCCAGAAAACGAAGCGTCTCCAAGCCCCGAAGCGCATCGACAAAGTGGTTCGATAAAATGCGGTACGACTCCCATTGTCGATCCATCTGCTTACGCGCAGCAAGCCCAACTAGTATCAGAAATACAATCAAAATCGGCAGCGTCACAATCAAAATAATACCGGACGCCATATCTAGCGTGAGTACATAGAGTAGGATGAGAATTGGCGTAATGCCCGTACCCATCATCCGAGGAAGAATCAGTTCCACGTACGTACGGAACTGGGAGACCCCTTCAAGCACAAGAGTAACGAGATTGCCCGTACCTTCTGACTTGGCGAAGCGAGGCCCATACTGGAACAACTTATCCATCAACTGACGCCGCAAGTTTACCCCTGTCTTCTCGGCGAAGTTGTAGGCTACCTTCTGCATAAGCAAGGTCGTCACTTGACGGACGGTAAACGCAAGCAGGAACAGACCCATATTTGCGGCTTGTTCCTGCAACGGCGCGCCGGCAAACAGGGCGGAGATAACCTCCGCCAGCTTGATTGCCAGACCTATGATGGATAGTGTTTGCACAAGAGTAAGGACGGCAATGATGAACATCGTCGGCCTTGCTCCATCATACTTGAGCAAATTTTTATCCATTAGTATTCTAAATGCTCCTTCTCGTGAAGCCGTTTATGGAAGACGAAATAACTCCAAATTTGATATCCTAGAACGAATGGCAGCAAGGTTAGAGCTACAATCGTCATAACTTTCAATGAGTATTGCCCAGAAGCGGCGTTATGAATCGTTAAGTCGAATGCCTTATCAATCGAGCTAATCATAACACGCGGGAATAATCCGATAAAGACAGAGGCGATCGATAGAATGATAACTCCGCCCGTCATGCCAAATGCCCAGCCATCGCGCTTCTTCGCCATGAAGTAGCCAGCGAGCACATAAACAATAACCCCAACTACAGCAACAGCTGTTAAGATCCCACCGCGAACCTCAAATACATCCGTCTTGAAGTACGTCATAGCACCGAAAGCAACAAACAATACCGCCAAAGGCACTAGCAGCATCTTCGCTTGCTTACGTGCGCGCTCCTGCAAGGAGCCAATTGTGCGCAGTGTTGTGAACATCAAGCCATGCACGAGGCACAGTACCGTAACGGTTACCCCGCCAAGCAATGTATACACATTCACCATATCGAACAGTCCAGCCTTCATTTCCATCTGGCCGTCAATTGGCAAGCCTTGAATCAGCCCTGCGAATACAACCCCGCACAGAAATGGAGGAAGCAGACTTCCTAAGAAAATCGCCCAATCCCAAGACTTCTTCCAGCGTTCTGTCTCTTTCTTGCCGCGGAATTCGAATGCGACACCGCGTCCAATCAATGCAAGCAGCAAAACGACAAACGGCGTGTAATATCCGCTAAAAAGCGTAGCATACCAGTTCGGGAACGCAGCGAACATCGCCCCGCCGGCCGTAAGCAACCATACTTCATTGGCATCCCAGAACGGACCGATCGAGTTGATTAATACGCGTTTCTCCCCATCTGTACGGGCCAAGAACTTCGTCGACATGCCGACACCGAAGTCGAAGCCTTCCAAGAAGAAGAATCCGACAAATAACACTCCAACTAGTAGAAACCACAATTCATTAAGAGATAACATGTTGTCCCTCCTGATCAAACGGGTCATTCGAATGTTCTGCCTTCATTACTTCATTCGGACCCTTTTTGATGACACGAACGAACAAATACACAAGCACGATAGCAAGTACGGTGTAAATTGTCGAGAATGCGATAAGCGAGAATAGCACTTGACCGCCCGACACACTCGGCGAAATACTGTCTTCTGTCCGCATGAGACCGAATACCGTCCATGGCTGACGGCCAATTTCCGTCATAATCCAGCCTGCTGTGTTCGCAATGAACGGCAATGAGATTGCATAGAGCATGAAGCGCATGAACCACTTATTCGGATTGCCCAGCTTCTTGCGTGCTGCCAAGAACCAGCCATACATGCCAAGCAGAATCATCAATGTTCCGGCAAGAACCATGATGCGGAAGCTCCAGAATGTTGTCTTCACCGGCGGAATGTAATCGCCAGGGCCATACAGCTGTTCATATTCCGCTTGCAATTCCTTCATCCCGCGGACTTCTCCGGAGAACTTACTATAAGATAGGAAACTAAGCAAGTATGGAACTTTGAATTCCATGCTGTTCTCTTGCTTGTCCGTATTGATTGCTGCAAATACCGTCCACGGCGCAGGATCGCCACTTGTTTCCCACAAGCCTTCACTTGCCGCCATCTTCATTGGTTGGGTATGCATTAAATATTGTGCCTGCTGGTGACCGAAGACCGCAACCAGAATGGAAGAGACCGTAGCCACGATAACACCAATCTTGAACGATTTTTGGAAGAAAGAAACGTCCTGCTTCTTCAGCAGTTTATAAGCACTCACCCCAGTAATCAGGAACGCCCCTGTTGCAAATGCCCCGAAAACCGTATGTGGGAATTCAACAAGCAGCTGACCATTCGTCAGCAGCGCGAAGAAATCGTTCATTTCCGCACGGCCATTGTTAATCTCGAATCCGACCGGACGCTGCATGAAGGAGTTCGCCGCCAAAATCCACAAGGCGGACAACGTTGTACCGATGGCTACAAGCCAAATGCACAGGCAGTGCACCTTCTTCGATAAGCGATCCCATCCAAATATCCATAATCCGATAAACGTTGATTCCATAAAGAATGCCAGCAATGCTTCAATCGCAAGCGGCGCACCGAACACGTCCCCGACAAAGCGAGAATAGTTCGACCAGTTCATTCCGAACTGGAATTCCTGAATAATACCTGTGACAACACCGACACCGAAGTTAATGAGGAACAGCTTCCCCCAGAACTTCGTCATCTTCTTGTACTCTTCATTTCCCTTGACGACATACATCGTCTCCATCATTGCGATGAGCAATGCTAGACCAATCGATACCGGTACGAAGAAGAAGTGAAAAATCGTCGTCGATGCAAACTGAATGCGCGATAATAAGATCGTATCCCACATATCGTTGTCCTTCCACCTTTCTATTTATACTCTCAATTCCTATGCTGAATAGGCTGTAATGCCTGCGTCGAACACGGGATCAATGACGTTGATTACATGTTCCAGTTGTATTCTGTCAGATACAGAAACGCTGCAATGTGATATTTATCACAATTATAAAGCAATTACTTGATCAAAATAAGAACTTTGTGTCAAATTTCACAAATATAGTCGAAAAAAAGTGAAAAAAAGAAGAAAAAAGACATTGTGCCTTCTTTCCTCTTTACAAACAGCCCGCAATGTGCTGCACCTTTTTTCCAGAACTCTTCTGAAATTTGTCACCAATTTGGGCATGCCACATCTCTGTCACAACAAGGTATTTCGCTGCATCTATTTTTATTTATACAGGTCGATCGTATCAATCTTGCGAATCGTCAAGTAACCAATCACTACACCAAGCGCAGCAAAAGCAAATGGCACTGCGATAATGGACCACAAGGTAAATCCGCCAGTCGACGAGCCTAGAAAGGCTGCAATTAGAATGGAGCTCGTAATGGTCGCCGCCGCTGAATATTTGCGCATGCCGAACCATAATGGAATCAGACTTAAGCAGCTTGCTGCTAAGGAGTTGATAACACTAGTTGCCACTTGATGCGTAACCATACTTATTGTCGCCGTGCCAGGTACAGTGTGCGCATAAGAATTGTATAAGAGGAATCCACTGATAAGTACAATATTTGATAGAATAATGGCTATAAAGGTGTACAAGACCACAATGATCAGCTTAGCTGTCATGAGCTTTTTCCGTGGAATCGGGTACATGAACATGACCGTTATAGACTTGCTCTTGAACTCATCAATAACCATTCGGCTTAGCAATACCGAGGCCGTAATAATGAAGGCAACCTTCACAAACGTATCGATGATACTGAATACTTCGGATATATTATGGAACGCGATATCGCGTGTATCTCCATAGATTCCAAGCAAAATAAAGAGGAAAATCCCAATCGTGACATACATGGCCGTACGTATATAGGTAGCAAACCGGAATTTCTTCAGTTCCAGTCGAATGAGCTTATTCACGAGCATCCCCTCCATTCAACAGCTTCATAAAGTAATCCTCCAAGGAATGATGCTTCTTATGGACAGACTCTACCATGACATCGTTCATAACAAATGCCTTCGTAATATCTTGCTGGGACACCCCCGATTGATAGATGCGGATGATCCGGTTGTCCGTAATGCGGAAATTCGAAATATGCATGACTTCTTCAAGTACATAGGCTGCCTTGCTCGCATTATCAGTGATGACCTCAATGAATTCGGACTGCTGCGCCCGAACCCGCTCCATTGGCACTTCCTCCAACAGCACCCCATGGTTAATGACACCGATCGTATCTGCAACCAGCTCCATTTCCCCTAAGATGTGGCTGGAGATCAAGAGCGTAATGCCGAACTCGCGTGACAGCTTCTTGAACAGGTCACGTATCTCCCTAATCCCAATTGGGTCAAGACCATTAATCGGCTCATCCAGGAGCAGCAGCTCTGGCTTGATCGATATGGCCCTCGCGATGCCTAGACGCTGCTTCATCCCAAGGGAGAAGTCCTTCACCTGCTTGCGTTCAATGCCGTTCAGCCCTACCAGTTCCAGTGCATCCTCAATCGCCTTCTTATTATGGTAGCCCATGTATTCGCAATGAAGCTCCAGATTCTCCTGCGCAGTAAGACGATCATAGAAGATTGGCTGCTCAATAATTGTCCCCATGCGAGATAGCAAGGAATAGGATGTGGGTGTCATCTTCTCGCCGAACATCTCAATCTCACCGCTCGTTGGCTGCAAGAGATTCGTCATCATTTTCATAATCGTTGTCTTCCCCGCCCCATTGGGGCCAAGGAATCCGTATATCTCGCCTTTCTTAATATTCATGCTCACATTCGATACGACATCTTTGCCTTGATAATTCTTCGTCAAACGATGCGTCCGTACAAGGAAGGTCATTTCATTTACCCCTCTCATCTCTTCTGATGTCCTCATTGTATCGATTAGCTATTTCTTATTTCTTACCTAATCCTTACGAATTCCTTACGTTCTTTCCGTCTTGACATACAAATAAGGTCCGCAGAGTGCCATACTGGTTACAGCACAGCAAATCTCTTCGAACCTTGTGACCCTTCCTTCAATGCCAATAGACCTGAACTATCTATTCATTCGCAGCCAGCACCGGCCGGTTTCTCGTAGAATACCTCAAGACATTCGCAGGAGCTTAATTGTAAAAATCGTTTTCTTAAAAGGTTTACTATGAAGTTCTATTGATCCGCCCATTGATTCAGCGAGCCGCTTCGTGATCGTTAACCCCAGTCCGCTGCCTTCGTAATTTTTGTTGCGGGAATCCTCCAGTGTATACATGCGCTCAAAAACACGGTCTTGGTGCTGTTCCGGAATCCCCTTGCCACGATCCCATACATCAACGAACAGATGCGTATCATCACTGCGCAGAGCTATGCCCAGCACACGGCCATCAGCCCCATACTCTATAGCATTGGAGATGAGATTGTTCAGCATGCGATCCAGTGCGTCTTCATTCCCTCTCGCATAGAGAGAGGCTTCCGGAATCTGAATATCAACCTCGAACCCCCTCTTTGTAAGCCGCTCATAAAATTGGAGAATATTTTTGCGGCATAGCTCGCTCATATCGACTCGAGTCAGCTCGACATGCTTGTCCCCAGATTCTAGCTTCGCTAAATCAAAAAAGGTATGTATAAGCTCGATCACTTCTACCGTCTTGCCATGCACCCGTGTGAGCAGGCGATTCCGTTCTTCGTCACTGATGCGTTCATTGCTCAGATTCAACGTCTCCAAGTAACCAAGTACAACGGTAAGCGGGGTCTTCAAATCATGAGAGATGTTCGATATCATCTTCCTCATCGCGATCTCCGTCTTCGCATAATTCGCCAGTGCCTTCTCATGATCGACCAGTAATTCATTTATTTGCTCAATGACCCCAATAATCTGCTTATCATCCGTGAACAGCAGGAGCTTCTCCGCAGATTGCGTTCGATGAATTTGTTCCAGCTTTTTTTGAATTTCTGTTAATTGCTGATTGCGTCTTGAATGATTCACACGCTGCGTGTAGACTACGATCAACAGGATTACCATACATATAGATAAAAGGCCCGTTATCATCATTGCTCAACCTTCCCACTTGTAGCCAATCCCCCACAAGGTCTTAATATAGGTAGGATTCGACGGATCGTCTTCAATCTTCTCCCGCAGCCGGCGAATGTGAACGTTAATGACATTTTCATCGCCATAGTATTCATCGTTCCATACAAATCCATATATTTGTGCTTTTGTGAACACACGATTCGGGTTGGTTACGAATAACTTTAAAATATCGAATTCTTTGGAAGTGAGTTTCATAGTTTCTTCTTGCTTCTGTACAAGATAATTATCAAGATCGATTAGCAGTTGGCCTGCCTGAATGACGTTCTGTTCGGGCATTGGCTTCACCGCATCGATCTGAACGTACTTCGTAGCGCGTCTAATTGCCGCCTTGATTCTCGCAGAGATTTCTAGCATCGAGAAGGGCTTCGCGATATAATCATCTGCGCCGAAGCCAAGTCCGAGTGCCTTGTCTACATCGCTGTCCTTCGCGGACATAATGAGAATTGGAATTGCGCTCCGCTCTCGAACAAGCTTAATCATCTCAAATCCATCTAGCTTCGGCATCATCAGATCGACAATCATCATATCGTATGTGTCAGAGGTGAACTTGGCCATGCCTTCTTCACCATTGGTTGCGGTCACTACATAAAATCCTTCCCTACTCAAATAATCCGATACCATTTCTACAATAGAAGCGTCATCTTCTACGATCAACAGCTTATGCTGCATGCCAGACTCACACCTTTCTCAGACCTTCTCGTTCATTATAGAACAATTACTTAATTTTGGGTCAAATCCTATTGGAAAAGGTAAGTAATAAAAAAAGCCAAAAATCCTCATAAATAGGACCAATAGCGGATGGAACTGGAAAAGAGTCCGGACAGCATGCCCGACTCAGGTCTAGGATATAACCGAACTGAGGGCCATTTTCATGAATGAGGAGTTAGGATACGATATTAGTACCAGATAACAAGGAAACGATTGGCAGCTATGCGCAATCGAATAAATAGACGAAGACTCAACTACGGCGAAGGAGTGTTATGAACATGTTCGAACGGATGGAAGCACCGTCCACACCGGGCAGGGCGAAGGTGCTTGTACTATCAGGCTCGATTGGCCACGGCCATATGCAGACTGCACAAGCAATTAAAGAAACGGCTGAACGTTGGTACGGCACAGAAGCAGATGTACACGTTGTTGATTATATGGAGCAGGTATCTCCTCACTTGCACAGTGTCGGCACGTATTGCTTCGTACAATGGGTGAAGCTGTTCCCTAGCATGTACGGGTATTTGTTCAATATGACTCGCAAGGATCGTAAGCTAGCACAGTTATTGAAGGGAGTCCGCTTCACAAGCTTGCGCCCGCTGATAAAGCTCGTAGAGCAGATGAAGCCAACTGTCATTGTCAGTACGTTCCCTGCTGCCAGTGCAGCAGTATCGAAGCTGAAGGAGCGCGGCATGATTGATTGCCCAGCTGTCACGGTCATTACTGACCATACAGATCACAGCTTCTGGCTGCATCCCTATACAGATTTATATTTAGCTGGCTCTGAAGATGCCAAGACGCAATTGATTGAGCAGGGTGTTCCTCAATCCCGCATTCAAGTGACGGGAATTCCAGTTCGTCCCGCCTTCTATGAATCGTATTCGAAGACAGAACTGCGCAAGAAGTATGAACTTGATTCCTCCAAGCTGACCGTTCTCCTGATGGGCGGTGGCTGTGGTTTGATGGATCCATCCGTGCTGGATGTCATCGAGCAAGCTGGATGGGCACAGGATATGCAATTTATCATCATTTGCGGCAGCAACGATAAGCTTCGTTCACAATTAGAACGCTGGGCCGAATCCAGCCCGCTGCATGTTCGTATTGAAGGCTATGTGAAGCCTGTGCACGAATATATGGCGATGTCCGACCTAATGATTACGAAATCCGGCGGTGTTACTACCTCCGAGGCAGTTGTCCAACAGCTGCCACTGCTCGTCTATAAGCCACTTCCTGGTCAAGAACAGGATAACATTCGCTACTTGCTGCGCAGTGGGGTGGCCTGCTGTGCGGAGGATGCAGAAGAATTGGTTGCGCAGTTGTCGATCTTCTCCCGATATCCGGAGACACTGCAATGGATGCGGGAGCGCGCACAAGAAGAGGCTCCACGTTCCCCATTCCATGCGATGGATGCGATCGTGAATGCCCAGAGATACTCCTTATCGCGACGCCACACAATGGAGCAATGGCTGAACGAGACAATTGTGTAACTTTTTAATTTGCTTTGCAATTTATCTTCACCTACCACATTGGGCTATTCGCTTTATACAACGTATAAAGCAGGATAGCTCTTTTTTCAGGTCTGTGCACCTGGCATTTTGCTTTATACTGCACGATCACATATCATATGAGTAACCATCAGATGCTATCTTTCACGAAATTTGTTAGGAGTCATATAGAGACAGTGTAATAATATGATCTAATAAAAAAGGAGGGAGTGTGATTTGACCGAATAAAAATAGACCTCACCGCGTGAGGCCTTTATGTATAAGTCCGATTTATTCAAAACAAGCGGAATAGATTGCTCCTGCACCAAAAAAACCCAATAAAGCGTCTATTATTTCCTGACCAGCAGTTTTGGCTGCATCTTGCACACCCATTTTGATAGCTTCCATCGTAGACAAGCCCATTCCTTTGGCCACTTTGTAGGTTTCCAGCATTTTTGTCACGAACTTCACGGTTCCGCCGCCCGCTTTAATGGCGTCTTTTATTTTTGCAATTTTGGCTGGTGCAAAAATAAGACCTACCAAAGCCCCCCCTACAGCAGATATGCAGCCAAAAGTTCCGCTTGATGTATATTCGGAGATTCGAAACTCCGTATTCGTATTAAACCACTCCATGATCGCTTCCGGACCGCGCTCAATGACATCATCAGGTATTCTTTCGATTGCAGCAAGAGCTTTTTCCACTTCAACGAAATTCGGATCAGCCTGTGAAATTTCAGCACTAACTGGCAAGCTTGCTTGACTTGCTGCTGCACTTGCCGCGCTCCCCCACGAGAACACAGCAACTGCAATTGCGGTGACCAGCGACAATGCCTTCATTCCAAAACCTTTGAACATGGTTCTACCCCCTTCCAACAGGAAATATTATACACCTACCATGTTATCATGATGTATAATATTGTCAATAATAGATTTTTCAAACAGGAGTGGTTTAAATTGAAAAAAACAACAGTCAATTACATTCTGTTGGCGATCATCGTAGCATTTGCCGTTTTTGCGTACTTTTTCATCCCCAATCCTCTCATACAGGAGATTGCCGTTTCTGGCGCCATTTTATATTTCGCAATTATGATGCTCCTACTCAGAATAAGGGACGATAGGGAGCAGCCAGATAGAGCGAATAAAAAGACGGGGATTTACTCAGAATTTTACAGAGGAGTTTACATCGGTTTCGGTATCGTTCTAGGCATTAATTTTTTTATTCACCTATTTGCCGATGATGAAACCATGAAAATTACATCTAGAGTGTTCACATGTACCTATGCCGCTATTTTAGGCATTTTCTATTTGACAACGAGGAACAAGTAACAGGAGCCGTAATTCAAGAATAAAGTACTACTTATGGTGGACATGATTTTCCCTTCAACCGGTTATAGTATCAAGGAATGCCTAACAAGGAGGGATCTGTTCAATGGAAGACACCAAGCAATTCGTGGATAAGCTGCATGAAGACCAGCAGAAGGCAAAGCGCAACCAGCAGCGCCATGGCGAAGGCAACCCGGGTTCGAGCTTGCCGGGAAAGCAGCACAGCACTAACAAATAAAAAAAGAAAAGCCGCGCAAAAGATCCCGAAGCCGCATTCAATCGCGGTAAGGAGTCCTGCACGGCTTGTTTACTATATAAGGGATATCATTCAATCTGCATACTCGAACTTTATCTACAACGACAACGGAAGGACGGGCACATGCGTTGACTTACACGAATGCGCAGCAGTACGATAGACTGGAGGTTTCCGAAATTCGGCCCACTAAATGAACAAGCAAGGAAAGCCTAACGTGGAGCCTTTTACATTGAATCATGATCCGAGGTGGAACCATTTGTAATTCAAGAGCAAGTCACCCTAACGTTACAACGAACAGAACTGCCGATCCTTACTCCGTAAAACTACGCCGCACAGATATCCGCCAAGCTGCTGTCGTCCTTGCGCAAGGCTTCATGGATGACCCGCTATATGAGCACATGCTTCCGGAACGGACAACCCGCCTTGAAGTGCTCATCATCTTCTTCCGCAACTATATTGCCATGCTGTATGAGGAAGCTGACTTGTATGCAACGTCCAAACGGCTTGAAGCCGTTGCCCTCGTGTTCCGCTCTGAGCGGGCAGGAGTGTCCCGGTTCTCACATGCAAAGTACTTGTACCGAATTGCTTGTGCTATTATCAAATCAATCCCGATGTGCCGTTATATCAGCTTCCATCAATTTATACGTGGATTGTCAACGCTTAACTCCATGAGCTCCGCCTGGATTTCCGAACTGAACGAGCAGGATTATATCCATTTGGACATGCTTGTCGTGCAGCCGCAATTCCGCGGTCAGGGTTTCGTCAGCCAATTGATGAGGCCCTTGCTCTCTGAATGCGATGAGCGTGGCATTCCTTGCACGCTGGAGACACATAACCCGAGCAACATTGCCTTGTATGGACATTATGGGTTCGAAGTGGTGGATACAATCCCAATGCCCGGGAACAGCGTATCCCAACAATACTGCATGGTATATCGTCCCGACAAATAGATAATTCACACTTTTTACATGTATTTACATTTACTACGCCGCATATGATCAATTATCCCTGAGCATAGGTTAAAATAACCTATGCTCTAATTTATATACGAACAGGAGGACATATGTACATCGATATATTGTTGCTTCATCATCTCATGATTAAGCCCAAGCACGGCTATGAGGTAAAGAAGCAGTTGGAGCGTCTGTTCGCTGACACCATCCGTGTCAACAACAATATGCTCTATCCCTCCCTTCGCAAGTTCGAACAGATGGGGGCCATTACGAAAGAAGTGGACGCCCGGCCTGGGAAGCCTTCCCGCCACATGTACGCCATTACTGAGCTAGGAAAAAAGATGTTCCATAAGCTGCTGCGGGAATTCCCCCCGGAATTTGCAGCTCATGAGAATGAATTCATTGTTCGCGTTAGTTTGTTCGATTATTTGCAGCCTCCCGAACAGCAGGCGATTTTGAACGCCCGAACCGATTATCTTCGCAGCCAACTCGAAATCATTACCCAAGGACAGTCACTCACCGAAGGCAAACCTTTCGCCATAAGCACGTTTCAATTCCTGATCAAGAAGCTTCGAGACGAACTGAACTGGATCGAAACTCTTAACGACCAGCTATACAATTACGGAGGAGGTAAATCAATTGAAAACAAAGGGTGAAATTTTTATTCATGAGATTACTGGGTTCAAAACGAAAGAGCAGTTGTGGAATCCGTATGCCTGGTTCCAGCATATGCGTGAAAAGAACCCTGTCTATTACGACGCAGAGCAAGATGTGTGGAATGTATTCCGCTATGAGGATGCAAAACGAGTTCTCTCGGATCATCAACTCTTCTCCAGCGTACGCGAGCGGAGTATCGTCCCCGTTCCGAGGGATAACAGCGGTATCAGCCTGACCCTGTCGGATCCGCCGATACATCGGAAGCGCCGTGCGCTTATTGCCAAAGCATTCGTTCCACGCAGCTTGGATCAGTGGAAACCGAAAATTCAAGCAATCGTCGATGGATTACTTGACAACATGCAATCACAGAGCACGGTGGACATTGTGAAGGCATACGCTGTCCCGCTGCCTGTGACCGTAATTGCCAACCTGCTTGGCGTGCCGTCACGCGATTGGGCACAGATCAAACACTGGTCCAATATTTTGTTCATGGGCCATCATCGGGGCAGCATTGAGCAGCAGAAGCTTCAAAAAGACACGGCCATAAAAGAATTCTCAGCATATTTACTCCCCCTTGTTTTGGAGAAACGAGCACACCCTCAAGACGACATCTTGTCCGACCTGACCATGGCAGAATACGAAGGAAGCCGACTGACCGATGAGGAAATCGCAAGAACTGGTATCGGCCTCTTGGGTGCCGGAAATGAAACGACAACTACACTCATAACGAATTGTTTCTATAGTCTGCTCTATGATCAACCGTCTGCCTATAAAGAGCTGCGCCAACATCCTGAGCTTACCCCGCAAGCGATCGACGAAACACTGCGCTACCGGTTCCACATATCCATTGATCGTACAATCACGCAGGATACGAATGTGTTCGGCCCGCCTATGAAGAAGGGGCAGATCGTGATCGCTTGGATGAGTTCCGCGAATCGGGACGACAGACAATTTGACCATCCAGAGAAATTTGATATTCATCGCATAGGCAACGACAAGCATTTGACCTTCGGCAGCGGCCATCACTTCTGTCTTGGCGCACCACTTGCCCGGCTGGAGGCAGAATATGCGCTAACATCCTTCGTTAAGCGGTTCCCTTTCGCTTCCGCATCGGATACCTTCCACCTTGACGAGCATATGCCTGATCACAGCCACAAACTCTCCAGCCTGCCGATCCGAATTCATAGATAGTCCATTTCCTTCTCCAACTCTACCTTTCCGCAACAAGAGAACGCTTCGCCGTATTTTTAGCAAATTCGACAATTTTTTTAAATGAACTTACAGAAGTCAATCCGCCCCGTTGCATTTCTATCAACCTTTCGATATGCTAAAGATAACTATCTTCATCTATGAAAAGGAATGTTTCGACATGCAGGATTGGAATGACTATTGTTTTGACAAACAAGGCGCTCGTCTGACCTACCCGTTCGGAGACGATGTCCCCGTATTCCGTGTAGGTGGCAAAATATTTGCTTTGTTCCGTGAAACGGACGGTTGTCCAAGTGTTACGTTGAAGTGTGACCCCTTCCGTGCCGAGTCCCTGCGCGAGCAATTCGCCGAGATTACACCGGGTTATCACATGAACAAGCGACATTGGAACACGGTGGCGCTCAATGGCAGCTTGAGTGATCAAGATATTCAGATGCTCATTGACCACTCTTATGATCTCGTCTTTAAGTCTCTGACAAGAGAAGAGAAAGCCGTCATTACCGCGAATCAATTGATGGGGCGAGTGTAGGTGATCATTCACCTTTACGGTTCGGAGGACGTCAATGTCCTACATGGATGGCGTCTTTTTGCGGACAAATAAGACAAGGGATGTGCCAAGCGGCACATCCCTTGTCTTATGTTCAAGAGAATAAGATTGCTAATCCTAACACAAGGATACGAGCAGCATTCATCAGAATGAAGTTCCTCACGGCCAGTACAAAGGTATGTTCCTTCGTCTGCTTCGCTATGAATTTCTTCATATTTCTTCGTACCGGAATGAACGTTGCCACAATAAGCAGCAACAGCACGGGGTGCACCCCGATGGCAAAGAGGACAATGACGTCCAGGTACGCCGCCACATACAACCATTGGAACAACACCAGTGCGCTTGGCTTCCCGATATAAACAGGCAATGTATAACGCTTGTTCGCCAGATCATCCTCGATGTCGCAAATATTATTTGCCAGCATAATATTCGCTATGCTCAGAACAGCTGGAATCGATATCGCGAACACCAGCAGCACTTCTATTAGATTGATATCGAGATGAGCCATCCGAATGTCAATCGCCAGTGATACAAGCTGTTCCTTGTCTACATGTATGTATGTAGAAATAAAAATGATAACGAACCCCATAAACAATCCCGAGAACAACTCACCAAGCGGCATTCGTGATATCGCAATCGGACCCAGCGAATAGAGGAAACCTACAAGGAATGACAAGCCTCCTAATCCAAGAATGAGAATATCCGTCTGCAGCACCAAGGCAACCCCAGAGCTTATGGCCGTTACAAGAAGCGTCACAATGACCCCAACTACCCTCGACTCCTTGAGTCCATAGGATACAATCGCATTGTGTACTTCATAACCATATCCGTGTGTTTTAATCGCCTTTTTGTAATCAATATAATTATTAATGGCCGTGGTCGCCATGTCGAAGGACAACAATGAGGCGAACATAAGTAGAAATGGAACTAGCCGAAATTCATGAAATCGATAAAGCACGTATAACGTTCCGATGAAGAACGGTATCATGCTCGCTACCTTCGTTTGGATTTCAACTAACCTAAGAAATTGCCCAACCTTCACCTCGTTACCCCCATGTTCCGCAAATAAATTGGTGTACCGCCACTGTTCTCGATACCACATAAAAATATATCAAAATCCGCCTTCCTCGAATAGTGGATGATATATTCAACCTCATAAGGTGTCGTATTCTAGCGAAAACCCGCGAATTCACGAGTAATTAGAGCTAAAAACACTCTATCCTACTTAAAACTAGAATTATTTCCTAACAATCGTTATGAATGGTTATTCTGTGCTGTTCGTATACGATGTATTACAAAACGGAGCGAGCGTGCGCTAGAACGAGCAATTTGGATCTCCCTATTGCTTATTTACCACGGTTCATACCAACATGCACATTCACTTCTGCTGTACACAAATCCTTTAAAATTGAGGAATAATGTGGGTTTTACCGCCTCTGAAGGGCGCAAAATTGTGACAGTATTGGTACACTTGAGGGTCTTAAGGGCAATTATGAACAAATTTCAAAAACGGCGATTTTGGCGGAAATTCAATGATATTTATCACTTTTTCGGCTTTTGGACTTAATTTGGGCAGGAAAAATAGATCCTTATATGGATATCTATGTCAACTAAGGATCACTATGTCATTTGTAATTCGGAGTGCTTCCTAATAAGATATAGCATGGTTACAATATCCCGATTTCCTACTATATATAAAGCCAACCAACAGAGAAAGGGGTACCTTGATGAAAAAGAAAGGGTTGTTATTCACCTTATTCGCAGCTCTTCTTGTCCTCTTGACCGGTTGTGATTCATTAGATGTTTTGAATCCGAAAGGTCCTCAGGCCAAGACGCAGTCCGACGTCATTATTTTCTCCATGATTATGATGGCAGGAATTTTGTTCGTCGTGTACGCACTTTATATTTTCATGTTAACGAAGTATCGCGCTTCAAAATCAGCACCTGATTATGAGCCTCCTCATGAGGAAGGAAGCAAGTGGCTGGAAATTACGTGGACGTTAATTCCGGTCATTATTGTAACCGTGCTATCTGTTGTGACGATTCGCTCTACTGTTGCAGTAGAATCGCCGCCAGAAGGCTATGACAATCAGAAGCCACTCGTTATCTATGCCGCATCTTCGAACTTCAAATGGCATTTCAGCTATCCAGAAGAAGGCATTGAAACAGTGAACTATCTGAATATCCCTACGAATCGCCCAATCGAGTTCCGTCTCTATTCTTACGGGCCGATTACAAGCTTCTGGGTACCGCAGCTTGGCGGTCAGAAGTACGCGATGAGTGACATGGTGACGACGCTTCACCTTGCAGCGGATCATGAAGGTTCATTCATGGGTAAAAACTCGAACTTCAGCGGTAAAGGCTTTGCACACATGCAATTCGAAGTGCTCGCAATGTCCCCTACCAAGTACACAGAGTGGGTAAAAGAAGTGAAGGGTACCGCTTCTGAATTGACAGAAGAGGAATTCAACTCCTTGCTGAAGACCGAATTCGTGGGACGGAAATCTTATTCCTCCACACACTTGACATTCAGACCAGCACCAGAGGGCGAACATGGCGGCCACAATCATGGTGGATCGTCTCATGACGACTCTCATAAGGAATCGGATAAAGAAATGGATCACTCGAAAATGGATCATTCGAACATGGAACATTCCAACGATGAACACCAAGAGATGGATCATTCTCAACATGGCAACTAGATTGAACAAGAAAGGAGTAATTTGAGACTATGAAATGGGACGAATTTTTCGTTACCGGCGAACCGATGATCTATGGCGCTATGGCCAGCATCGTGCTCGTGACGATAGCCATCATCTTCTGCTTGACCTATTTCAAAAAATGGGGCTATCTATGGCGGGAATGGCTGACAACCGTTGATCATAAGAAAATCGGGATCATGTACATCTTGAGTGCCTTGGTCATGCTGTTCCGTGGCGGTATGGATGCTCTGATGATGCGTACGCAGCTGGCCGCACCTGATATGAAGTTTCTGGATGCCCAGCACTATAATGAAGTATTTACAACGCACGGCGTTATTATGATTCTCTTTATGGCGATGCCATTTATTATCGGCTTGATGAACGTAGTTATTCCGCTCCAAATCGGAGCGCGTGACGTCGCATTCCCTCGCCTGAACGCAGTCAGCTTCTGGCTGTTCTTCTGGGGAGCAATGCTGTTCAACATCTCGTTCGTTATCGGGGGCTCCCCGGACGCAGGCTGGACATCTTACTTCCCGCTTGCAGGTCCTGAGCTTGCACCGAAGATCGGGAATAACTTCTATGCGATCGCTTTGCAGATTGCAGGTCTTGGTACTTTGATGACAGGCGTCAACTTCATCGTTACAATCTTGAGAATGCGCGCGCCTGGCATGACATTGATGAAAATGCCAATGTTCACATGGTCGGTTCTGATCACGAACGTTATCATTTTGTTCGCATTCCCTGTATTGACTGTAGCGCTTGCGCTTATGACATTCGACCGCATGTTCGGCTCTCAGTTCTTCTCGATGGCCAACGGCGGTATGGATATGCTCTGGGCCAACCTGTTCTGGGTATGGGGGCATCCTGAGGTATATATCGTTATCTTGCCGGCCTTCGGTATATATAGTGAAATTATCTCAACGTTCTCTCGCAAGAACTTGTACGGTTACAAATCGATGGTTGTCAGTATGGTTGCCATCTCGCTCTTGTCCTTCCTCGTGTGGGCGCATCACTTCTACACGATGGGTCATGGCGCAATGGTTAACGGCTTCTTCTCCGTTAGTACGATGGCGATCTCGATTCCGACCGGGGTTAAGATATTTAACTGGCTGTTCACCCTGCGAAAGGGTAAGATACAGTTCACAACACCGATGCTGTACTCCTTGGCCTTCATTCCAATCTTCACGATTGGTGGCGTAACGGGCGTTATGCTTGCAATGGCAAGTGCAGACTATCAGTATCACAATACGATGTTCTTGGTTGCTCACTTCCACTACGTATTGATTCCAGGTACCGTATTTGCGGTTATCGCAGGTATGTACTACTGGTTCCCTAAATTGTTCGGCTTCCGCCTGAACGAGCGTCTTGGTAAGATCAGCTTCTGGTTCATCGCTATCTTCTTCAACGTGACATTCCTGCCATTGTTCTTCTTAGGACTGAAAGGTATGACACGCCGTATGTACACGTACTCTGCAGAAACTGGCTTCGGCCCGCTCAACTTGCTTGCTACAATCGGTTCTGTCGGTCTTGCTATCGGCTTCGCGATTCTCGTGTACAACATTTACTGGAGCTTCCGCTACCAGCCAAGAGATACAACGAGCGATCCGTGGGATGCACGCTCGCTTGAATGGGCAACGCACAGTCCGGTGCCTGAATATAACTTTGCTATCGTTCCAAAAGTGAAGAGCCTTGATGCCTTCTGGCTCTGGAAAAAGAACAAGCAACCATTGTTCGAAGGTGAGCTCGAAGAAATTCATATGCCGAACAATAACGGCCAGCCGTTCATTCTCGGTGTTATCTTCTTCTTCTGGGGATTCTTCATGGTATTTATGTGGTGGACACCTGCCATTATCACAGGTATCCTCATTCTGATTATGCTTGCAGTACGCTCCTTCGAACGGGATCATGGCCGCCATATCTCGGTGAAGGAAATCAAAAAAACGGAACAACAATTGCGGGGTGATAGAGCATGAAGATCGATAATACGCTGCCGCTAGAATATCAGACAGAGGAGAACCGTAACCGAATCTTCGGCTTCTGGCTGTTCCTCGGCGCGGAGATTGTACTCTTCGCGACTTTGTTCGCCGTTTACTTTACACTGTGGACTCGTACGGGCAACGGCCCGTCTGCAAAAGAAATATTTGAAATCAAGCCTGTATTGCTGGAGACATTCCTGCTCTTAACGAGTAGCTTCACTTGCGGACTTGCAATTCACAGTATGCGCATGAAGCTGAAGAAGCCAGCCATGGTCTTCTTCGGAATCACGCTGCTGCTCGGCCTAGGCTTCCTGGGTGTTGAGATTTTCGAATTCGTCACTTACGTGCATGAAGGTGCAACGCTGCAAACTTCTGCCTTCCTGTCCAGCTTGTTCGTCTTGCTTGGAACACACGGTGCGCACGTAACGATGGGTCTTCTGTGGGGATCCGGATTGATGATGCAAATCAAGCGTGAAGGATTTACACATGATACAGCGAACAAATCGTTCATCTTCTCGCTGTACTGGCACTTCCTTGACGTAGTATGGATCTTTATCTTCAGCTTCGTATACTTGAAAGGAATGATGTGATATGAAACAACTATTCCCGATACGTCATGTAATGGGTTATGTCTTCTCTCTCGTCCTTTCTGTTGTTGCGTTAGCCGTCATTGTATGGGATATGTCATTCACAACAGGACTTACAATCTTGATCATCTGCGCAGCTATCCAGGCTGCCGTGCAATTGTTCCTGTTCATGCATATCGATGAAGATAAGACAACGAAAACAGCCAACTATACGAATATTCTGTACGCATTATTCGTAGCTCTCGTGACGTTGTTCGGTACACTGTTCACGATGATCTGGGGTTACTTGTAAGAAGAACGAAGAGGCTATCCTTGAAGTCGCAAGACTTCTGGATAGCCTTTTTTTTGCAGTGATGAGCTATTTCTTTGCCAAGAAGGCATCGATTTGACGCTGCAGCTCCTGCTGAATCTGCTTGAGGGAAGGCCCTGCCTCAGCCTCGAACTTCTTCAGTGTCTCCTCAGGATCAAGGACGCCATTGAACAATGCAGGATAGTATTTCGCCTCGACCGTATTATATTGGCTAAGGTCATTCTGTACAGCAGAGGAATCGAACTCGAATCCCGTCAATATATCCTTCGTGAAACTGTCTGCATCACGGAGCACAGCATCGAAATGTTCGTAAGTCTTATCAGCTTCCACATCTGTCCGCTCATCGATTGGATTCCATACCCACACATAGCCGAATTGCGAATACCCTTTCGTATCGAGCACTTTATATTCCTTGTCGCCAAGAGCTTCCCAATGCTTCCCTTGTATCCCGTAGGACAGCAGATCATAATTTTCCTTCTCATTAGCCCAGTCCATAAACATGACAGCACGTTCCTTATTTTTGCTCACCTTCGGAACGGCGAGGAAGTTCCACTGCTTGAAGTTCGAGATATTTGCCCCTTTGGTCGGATCGAAGAAGGTTACGGTCTCCAGATCACCGTTCGGAACATTGCTCTTGAACTGCTGATCGAAGGAGAGTCCCGTACCGAACGATCCCTTCGTCACGATAGCGGCTTTCCCGCTCATGAAAGGCTGAATGAAATCCTTCGCAGTCAAAATATCCTTGTATACGAGGCCATCTTTATACATCTGTCTGGCCTCCTTCAACCATGTCATAATCGGTTCCTTATTCTCGAACAGATTGAATACCTTGCCATCATTCCCTTTGTAATATAAGGTCAGACTGCTGCCAAGGGCATGGGTAAACCGCACATGCGTATCATAATCATGCAGACTGCGCTGGCTGACCATCGAATATGTCTGCTGCCCGGAGGTTCCTGCCGCCGTGAACGGGGCGATGCCTGGCTCCTTCTCTTTCACCTTGTAAGCAAAATCAATTAACTCCTTATAGGTCTTGATTGGTGGCACACCGAGCTTCTCACGGATATCCTTGCGCACGACATAAGCGTTGCCCGCCATGTAGACTAATCCAAGCGGCACTGCCATGATTTTTCCGTCATACTTGTTCGCATCCCACATTTGCTGTGGACGCTTCTCTAACACGTTTTTGCCATATTGCTTGAGCAGATCATCCAGTGGCTCATAGTAACCGTCTGCAATCATTTGATTGATATGCAGCCATGGTGCATCGAAGATTAGATCGATATTTTCACCAGAAGCAAGGGTCACCTGTGTCTTCTGCCCCAAGTCAGCCCACGGCACGAATACGATGTCCAACTTGACGTTAATCGTATCCTTCATCCGCTTTTCAGCTTCTGCAATGACAAGATCCATATCTGGTGGCCGATCCCCCGGGATCATAATCTTCAATGTAACCGGTTCCAATTTACTGCTTGACGACTCGCTCCCCTTCGATGCATCCGTGCCAGACGATCCATCTGTTCCTTTTGAGCAGCCCACAATCAGAGACAATGACAACAACAGCACCAGCGACATGTTCCACCAGTGTTTCATTTTCATTTCTTCGTTCCCCCTACAACAAGATATGAATTAGCCTTTCACGGATCCTAATGTCATGCCTTTAATGAAATATTTCTGTACAAATGGATATACGAACACAATTGGTCCAATTGTGATGCAGACAATAGCAAGCTGCATGCCGTAGGTTGGGACGACAATATTGTATTCCGTCTTGCTCCCGGCTACGTATGCCATGGCATTCAAGTTAGACATCAGCTGTCTAATCATCATCTGCAGCGGATGAAGCTTATAGTTATCAATAAATAACAGCGACAGGTACCAGTCATTCCAATATTGCAGCGCATAGAACAGAGCAACCGTTGCAATGACCGGCAGGGAAATCGGCCATATGACACGAAAGAAGATACGAATGTCATTGGCCCCATCCACAGTCGCTGCTTCGTTCAACTCATAAGGCAGAGACCGATAATAGGACACAAGGATGAAGGCATAGAACGGGTTTAGCAAGTATGGCAGGACAAGCGCCCATAAGGAGTCTTTCAGATTAAGCCAGTTCGCGATGAGCATATAGAATCCAACAAGTCCTGCGCCGAACAGCATCGTGAAGAAGGTCAAGAAGGATAGGACATTCCGATATTTCACCTTCGGATGACTCAATACGTATGCATAGGAAGCTGTAAGGAGGACGCCAAGCACCGTTCCGGTAATGGTGACGAATAACGTGACTCCATAGCTCCGGAAGACCTGATCTCCGGACAAGAGCATGGCGTACGCATCTAAGCTGAAGGACGTGGGGAACAACTGATATCCAGCAGTCTGGATGTACGATTCGCTCGCAAAGGAATTGATCAATACAATCCAAAACGGGATGAAGCAAATCAGGGCAAAACCAATTAGAAAACCATATACAATGCCAAGAAACAATCGTTCACGCATGTTCATCACACCTTAGAACAATCTAGAATCTGGGTCAACCTTCCGTGTCAACCAATTGAAAAAAACAACGGCGATGAGTCCCATAAAGGACTGATAGAGGATAATCGCAGAGGACATACTGAAGTTGCCCATCTGCCGCAGCGCGCGATATGCATACGTATCAATGACATCCGTCGTTGGGAACAACACGCCAACATCTCCAATAATGGCGTATATCATACCGAAATCCCCGTAGAATATTCGGCCGATGCCAAGCAGCGTCATAATGATGATGATCGGACGCAATAGCGGAAGCGTGATATACATGATTTGCTGGAGGCGGGTCGCCCCTTCCATTTTGGCACATTCATAATATTCAGAAGAAATACTCGTAATCGATGCCAGAAAGATAATGGAGTTGTATCCCGCAACCTTCCATACGTACACGAAGGTCAGAATATAAGGCCATACTCCAGGGGATAGATACCAATCCACCCCTTCAAATCCAAGCGCTGTCAATGCCTGATTCATTATTCCTTCTGTAGAACTGAACATCGTCTGCACCATCATGCTGACAACGAGCCAAGAAATGAAGTAGGGCAGAAAGACAAATGATTGCGCGGTCTTCTTAAACCACTTGCCTGTAACCTCATTCAACAGAATGGCGAGCACAACTGCTGTTCCAAGACCGAACACGAGAAACAATCCGTTCAGAAATACGGTGTTCCATGTGACGCGCAGCCAGTCATTGCCTTGAAAGAAGAACTCGAAGTTCTGGAAGCCTATCCACGCACTGCCGAACAGTCCATCGGCAAGCCGGTATCTCTGGAAAGCCAGCAAGTGCCCCAGCATTGGCATATAAGCAAAGAGAAGCAGAAACAGCAGCCCTGGCAGGGCGAGTAAGTATAGGTATCGATTCTTCCTTATCTCATCAACAAATCCATGGCCTCCTCTTTTTGTACGTCGCAAAGCCTCCCCTCCTCACTATTCACGATCTATGTGTGGAATCATTGAGCGATAGGGTCATCGTAGCAGTTCACCTATGGATCTCACTAGTTCTCATTGGCCGAATCAGGTTCTGCTGTGGTATATGTCAGGGTTCTTATTTTGCAGATTTGGCTTCTATTGCGTTTACGGCTCATTACCTCCGCTAACCACTTGCCTCTTGCACCTGCTCCAGCCGGTACTGTGCTGGTGTCATCCCTGTCGACTTTTTGAAGGCGGTGAAGAAGTGGCTCTTGGTCTGGAATCCTGCCTGCTGTGAAATATCTGCAACACTCAAATCGGAATGCAGCAGCAATTCCTTCACCATTTCGATACGCCTATTGAGTATGTACTGAGACATTGAGTATCCATAATGATCAATAAATAGCTGGCGCACGTATTTGGCGGAGAGTGCAATGTGGTCTGCGATATCATCAACGGACAGTGCTGGATCGTGAATATGATATTGGATATATTCGACCACCTCTTGAACGATCTTCCCCTTGCGATTCAAGCTCTTCTGATTGCCAAGCAGCGACATGATGCGGACTATCTCTTCCTTCATCCACATATGGATATCCTCCAGCTTCGTGAACCTCCTCAGGCGCTGCTCCATCCCCTCCACACTATCAATGGAAGTCAGCTTGCTGAAGGATTTGACGAAAGAGAAGAATAACAGCCGCAGCTGGAACTGACATTCTGAATACTTCATCGTCTGCAATCTTGCAAATAATTGCTCCAGGAGGTTCAATGATTGCTCTTCCTTGCCGATCCGAATAGACTGGATGAGCTGATCCAGCAATATATCATCCGGCTGACAGTGCAAATCTGCGTAACGTTCATACTCCTGCTCCGTATAAATGCGATCCTCGCCGCTAACGAACTTGAACAATGTCACCTCACATAACTCATCATAGACAACACGCATATCATCGCGAACATGCTTGGCTGCACTATAAGCAACAGTGATGTTCATTTGCACATGCTCCTTAGCCTGACGACGGAGATCAATTAATTGCTCCATCACATCATCTGCAGGTTCGGCAACTCCAATCAGAAGCAGCAGGTGATCGCCGCCAAAGTCGACTACTTCGATCGTTCGGCTCTCGCTGCCTAGAAGTTCTTCCGCAATATTGCCAACTGCATACTTGAGCAGCTTCCGGGACATAAAGTCATATTGCTCCGCAATGTCATAGAAGCCATCAATCTTCACGACAGACAGCCTTATCCAATCGTGTTGAAGAATTCTCGATTCACGAGCAAGCGCTGCCCGCGTGCTGTCTCCCAATCTGCCCTGAAGAATCCATTGACGCAGGTATTCCGTCTTGATAAGGGGATAATGATCGCGCAGCAGGGTGACACTCTGCTGAATCGCATCGTAATCACTGACAGCATGAACTCCAAGCTTGCCGTGAACCTGATTCGCCAGTCTTCGGAACGGCTTGAAGAAGAGATGTGAATTCCAAAATACAACGATGAGCAGGATAACTAGCAGAAGTACCGAGTACAGCACAATCGTCTGCTGGAAGGTCGTCGTCTGCTGCCGGAATTGCTTCATTCCCGAGAGTGAGTATAGAGTCCAGCCCTGCGCATCTAAGTCGATATAGTTGATGTACAGCTTCTCCCCCTCTGTCTTGAGTTCGAGAGCGCCATGTTTATCATTTGATCTGGACTGAATAACCTCAGGCATAATTGACTCGTTGATTGCGCCAAGCACCTGTCTCCCCGACCGGTCTAATAACGCGACTTGATAATCCGGATCAGCGTCTCCTGCGATAAGGTACTGCTCCATTGCACGCTTATTCAACAATACAACGAGATAGCCATACTGCTCCTTACGGACATAGGAGGACGGAAGCAATAAGCCTATATACGATTTGTTTCCTACTTCATGATGAAAATATTGCAATAGAGTGGGAGCGCCTTGCTTCACTTTCTCGAGAATCGTATGGTCGGAGAATTCCTGAAAGTCGATCAGCCCTACATTGAAATCAATCACTTTTTCTCTGAGCATATTCAATAAGTAAGCGCCTTCAAAAAAGGGTTCTTTCGAGAGGTACTTGGATAGAGTTTGGAGTGCTGCTGCATCCTGCAGTGGATCATCTTGATTCGAATAGATCCAGTTCTGAATGGTCTGATCCCCATACATAATCAGGCCATACCCTTTCAGCTTCGACAGAATAAATTCCGTGCGCTCCCTTGTCTCCTCAATTCTCTCCCGATTAATCGTCCCTAACTGCACAGTGGCATAATCTGAGAAACGCTGAACAAGAAACAAGGAGAACGGAATAATGATGAGGGTAATGAAGATGCCACTCCATACAAAAATACGCAAATACGTAGATTTGAACATAACCGTAAACTGCCCCCCTCCTCGACGATCTGCACAGACAGTTGTCTGAAAACTTATGAGTACTATCTTAGCTGAACCTCCCCGCAATTGCCTAGTTCTTGATCTTCCGTCAAGTTCTCATTCGCCCAATTCCCATGTATCCAAGCTTTATTGTCGCCTAATGATCGTGGTCGATCCCTTGACCTGTTCACCTTCCCCTTTCCAGATTCGTCCTGTAATATAGGATATACATACCTATTTGGAGGGAGATTCCTTGAAGATCCTAAAGTGGCTAAACTATGTTTTGGCCGCCGCCGTATTATTGACAGCCGTCGTCTTCCTCTTCCGTCCCAAAATTGGTTTAGATTCCGATATCACCATTCGGATTAACCATGCTGAGGCAGAACTGAACGGTAAACCCATATTTCAGTCGGGACGCATATACGTTCCGATGTTTTCACTTGGCAATTATTTATCCTTTTTCACCTGGATGGACAGTTCCAACGATACCTTTCGCGTGCTTGTTCCCGGACAAGAGGTCATCATGAAGGTAGGAGAAACGCAAGTCTACTCTTTCGGCAAAACGATACAGCTTGAGGGAGCCCCGATTATACATAACAACACGCTGTATGTTCCGCTTCAGCTATTCTCTTCCGTATTGCAAGTACCGATGTCTTGGGAAAGCAGGACTGGTACCGTGGATATTACGTATAACACGCCGTATATATTCGCTAAAGAGAAGGGTACGGCATTTTGGTTTCGCAAAAGTATAGGTGACCTGTATATGAGTACAGGCAATAAGCCCTTTCTACTCAAAAATATAAAATTGATAACTTCGGATACCAGCATATTGACTGCATCCCAGATCAGTAATGACAGCTATATGCTGCAAATCGAAGATGACTCTACTAGGAGATATGTTGTCTATAAAGCGATCATCCATCATCATGAAGTAGCGACTTCGTCCATAGTCGATTACGAGAGAAACGGTACTAATCTTAGAAGCATTGAAAAAGCCGGAGACTTATGGATCATGATCGACAACAGCACCCTGAAGCTCGCCGATACGAACGGAACAATCAAGGCATCCTATTCTGCACAGGAGATCTTCGGAGAGAACGATACGTTTACGGTGGAGGAAGCATTCGACGATTATTTGCTCGTACGCCCATCCAGACAGAAAATCCTGTATCTCTTCAATAGGAAGACCAAACAATCGATAGCTTTATACAAGCACCTCCTGACTGGCGAAGAAAAAGAATCGATCGACTCCGCATTGGCCAACGGTTTGAATAAGTTTGGCGACAGTCTTTACTTCGAGCGTATAAAGGGAGATATGCTCTATTTTACTCGGCGGATCGCTGGCGCGACTCCGAGCTCTTATACGTATCAACTGAAGCAGTAGGACAAGAGCCTCTGGACTGATCTCATTTGGGTCATCCTGAGGCTCTTATTATTGAAGCATGCGATTGACATGAAAAACATTCCAGTTTATTATTTACTTAAATACGTAATTACGTATTTAAGTAAATAATTTGGAGTGATGCATGATGGTATCTTCACGCAATGTGGAAGCTGAGTTGGATGTATTGAAAGCTCAATTAGAAGAAGTGCATCAGCTAGTCAGACGAATCGCATCAGACGGCGCTGTGCCGGGTCAGAGAGCATTCGAAATGTCCCTTACACAGTCCGCGCATCAAAGCCCAGACCGAGAAGACCTCGGGGAATTGAATTACTCAGGTTCTTATTACAACAGCACGAATGAACTCTACCATTTGCCTCCTTGTCAACGACGAGTAAGCCAATTGCTTACCTTAGACAGTGATAAGGCCGCCAAGGTACTCGGCGCGCTCGGGCATAAACAGCGTCTTGAGATTCTGATCTCCCTGCTGCAAGGGCCGCAAACTGGGCCGCAGCTTGTAGAACGGCTTCATATGGGGACAACTGGTCAATTGTATCACCATACGAAGGCTTTGCTAGGTGCTGATCTGCTCGTTCAGGAAGAACGCGGCGGAGCCTATTCCGTTCCCAAGCACCGTATCATGCCGCTCCTGCTGCTCCTATCAGCCGCTGCCGACTTGAACGACGCCAGCGACTACATGGAGATGGCAGAGGCACGGAGCAATGCCGGTACGTACTTGGGAGCACCTGAAGATGAATATGACCCGCATCTATTGATACGGGCTGTCCTAGAGAACTGTATCCAAGAACACCAGGCGGGGTATTGCACAGAAGTGAACCTGTTTGTACATCAGGATAGAAGCGTTACCGTTGCGGACAATGGGCGAGGCATCCCAGTGAATGTGCTTCCCGGTCACGATGTTACACAGGCACAATCCGTTCTAACGGACATGGGAAGGTTCTCAAGAAGCGCTTCATTCACAGCTCCTGGAGGAGAACAGGGGATTAGCATGGCGGTCGTCAATGCGCTCTCACTTACGCTTTCCGTGGAGATTCGCCGCGAAGGAAGAGTATACCGCCAAGATTATAAGCAGGGTATTCCGCAGGGAGGATTACGGACAATAGGTATTACTCAAGATACAGGAACGAGTATTACATTCCTGCCAGACAATAAGCTTTTCCGCTCGGCAATCGAATACGACATGCTAGCTGCACAAGTTAACATAATTAACGGAGTTCATCCCGAATTAAACATTCTTATTCATCGTGAATAGCTGCACGCTTTAGGCATGAGGCTGGCCAAGAATCCAATCACACATCTTGTACTGTCGCGGTATATAAAGGAATCTTGGCCCCCCGTTGGGCTGCTGTCAGCGATCCGGTTAATCAAGCAGCACCGCCGCGATTAATGCTATCCACGCCATCTCAGTGCCCCTCCTTCCCATTCGTCAACTTCAAGCCCATTATGAACAGCAGAAGCAGCAGTATGATTCCGATTTTGAGCGGATTAAACGTATTAGACATAATTATGGCGTTCTATTTATGACCTTCTACTACTTCATTTGTCCCCTTCTTCTTATCACACTTGTTTCTCTACTGCGATATCTCGAAATTAAGTAACTAAATTTTCAATAAATGCGGTGAAATATAGCCCGATCGAGTCTTGTCCACTTTCACGCCTCCACATACAATGACCTAGTATTGCAACCTAGCCCCTGTTTTTAGAGGAGGAACATCATAGTATGAAGACAAACAACAGACTTAGCCATATGTTTTGGCGATGGCATTTCTATGCGGGGTTATTCATTGCCCCTCTGCTAATTACGTTATCGCTTAGCGGAATTGGATATCTGTTCAAATCGGAAATTGAGGATATCACATACAAATCGCTGTACTTTGGACAAAGCACCAACACCCAGACCTTAACAACAAGTCAAGCGATTGCAGCTGTGGAGCAAGCTTACCCGGGAGAACGAGTGACGAAGGTCAGTTACTTCGATGATGAATCACGCAACACCAGATTCTCCATGCGTGATGAAGCTGGTCAAGAAAGATATGTATTTGTAGATCGTAACAAACAACTCGTTGGAAGCATCCTTGCCGACGATACTTTTGGGAATATAACTCGTAATTTGCATAGTTCATTGCTAGTGGGTGGAACCGTCGTTAACTACTTGGTGGAACTAGCAGCATGCTGGGCAGTATTTCTGATCATCTCTGGCCTATATATGGGTTGGAAAAAGAGAGCGTCTGCAACTGGGACGAAACGCGAGAAGGTAAAATCGAGACATACGGTCTTCGGTATTATATTCACGATACCGTTGCTTATTCTTATCGTTACAGGGCTGCCTTGGTCTGGCTTCATGGGTAACCAGATCTATCAACTAGCAGCAAGTAATGAATCACTAGGGTATCCGAAACTGTATGTGAGCCCGCCGCAATCCGAAGCGAAGGAGTTGCCATGGGCCACTCGCAAGGAGAAGGCTCCACAATCCTCGTCAGGCTACCTGCAACTCTCTGTAGATGATATTGAGCATATGCTTCACCATTACGGAGTGACGAAGCCATTTGTCCTGAGCTTGCCAGCAGATGAGAAAGACGTCTACACGGCATCTAAATCCGCTGGATCAGGCATTACCGGAATGGATGTCATCAAGCCTAGCGAGGAAATAACAGCTTACTTCGATCAATATAGCGGCACACAGATTCATAAGATCGACTACCGCGATTACGGGCTTCTCGCCCAGTGGTTCACCTACGGAATTCCTTTGCATGAAGGGCATCTATTCGGTTGGCCGAACCAGATCCTATGCCTGCTGACGGTAGTTGCACTGCTTGCCATTGTATACTGGGGAGTTAAAATGTGGTGGATGCGTAGACCACGCGGAAGACTTGCTGCGCCTCCAAGACAGCCGTACACGAAATCGATGATCGGCTTCTATGTCATACTAGTCATTCTTGGACTGCTCATGCCGCTGCTTGGCATGTCCCTGCTTGTAATTGCACTTATTGAATTGGTACGCTTCCTGCTATTCCGAGGAAAATCAGTGAAATCCGTAACCGGTTAACGATTAGGTATTGAAAATTAGAAAAGGGGACAGGCCTCAGCCTTCCCCTTTCTTTGCTACCCGGTTACAAAAAATAATCATCCTGCCGCACACGTATGATATAATCCCCACAAACCTAATGTAAAGGAAGTGGTATTTCATGACCCTCTCTATAATGGGGGTTATGACTCTATTATTATTCTACGCTTCATTAACAATAGGCGTTATTATCCTAATCAGCAAACGGGCAAATAACCCCAATCGTAAACTCGCTCTCCTCACGCTAACCATTACATGTGCGATTTTGGTCAATGAGTTGATATCCAAGTTCTTATATGGACAGCAAATTAATCTAATCACGATATTTTTCTTAATCATCTTAGCCGCCTCTTGTTCTACACAATTCAGAAAGAAAAATTAAGGGAGAACGTACTTCATCATCCCCTTATCCCTTGACTCGCCTGCGCATCACCTGATGCAGAACTTCTGAAAAAATGATTCCGATCGCGATAGCGCCCGATATCATCGACGCCTTGAAGGCAAGCTGAATCGCCTGATCATACTGATCTTCTACAATATTTCGCATCGCATCATATGCTATGCCACCAGGTACAAGCGGAATGACACCGGCAACGTTGAACACAATAATCGGGGTGCGATACAACTTAGCGAACAAATGACTCATCATCGCAATGACGAATGATGCGGCCAAGCTCGCAGGAATAGGGCCAATATTATTGTCCGTGCACAGAATATATACGAACCAGCCTGCCATGCCGACAAATCCACATTGAAGCATCAGCTTAGGTGGACTGTTGAATAGAATCCCGAACGCAGCCGAAGCTACGAAGCTCACAATGAGCTGCTCAATCATAACCAAGTGCCTCCCTCAATCTATATGTCCATCGTGTTGAGATTTCTAGATATCCACTGAGTAATTACGATCCTAGGCAAAGGACAAGACACAAGCTACCCCTGCTCCAATCGCGAAGGCAGTTAAAAACGCTTCTGCCCCCTTCGAGATGCCAGATACTAAGTGGCCCGCCATCAAATCACGAACTGCATTCGTAATGAGCAGCCCAGGAACAAGCGGCATCACCGATCCGATGACGATCTTATCGAGATCACGACCTAGACCATACTGAACACAGAAATAGGACACCGTTCCGACTACAATCGATGCTAGAAATTCAGAGAAAAACTTAATCCGCGATAAGCGATGGAAATACAGAAAGAGTGAGAATCCAAGCCCGCCAGCAAATAGCGAGGGGATGAACTCTGGCCATCCGCCCCGGAACATAATCGTAAAGCAGCCGCTCGACAGCATCGCAGCAGCAATCTGCAGCCATATGGGGTAAGCCAGATTGGATACCTCGATTTTTTTCAGCAAACGGTGAGCCTCTGTATAGGACAAACTGCCGCTGCTGATCTTCCGTGAAATATCATTAACGAGCGTCACCTTCTTCAGATCAGTCGACCGCTCGGAGATTCGGTACAAGCGTGTAATTGGCGCTGAACCATCTATTGCAAAAATAATACCTGTAGGTGTCACGAAGCTATGGCAATTCTCGTATCCATATGAAGCAGCAATACGTATCATGGTATCTTCCACCCGACTCGTCTCTCCGCCGCTCTGCAGCATAATCTTCCCAGCTAATAAGCACAGCTGTGTAATTTCATAGCTCTCATTTGCTTGTAGGCTCATCCGATGTCTCCCCTATGAATGGCATGAATTTCCCATATTGTAACCGACAGTACAATCTTTAGTCTATGCCTGCTGGTTATGCGTCTATTCGCGAGATTTGTGGTTGAGCCCCTTACGGTTGAACGACACCCCAAAAAGGCCCATTGAGTCTTCAATGAGCCGTACCATACCGTTGAGCTCAAGCAGTAAACTCACGCCTCAACGCCTAGTTTTGTTGATCGCCTCCGCTATCACCTTGCGGTAGCACGTAAACGGGACAGCGTGGGTGCTGCAGCGATTACTCCGTTGCTCGAAGGATTCTTCGATACTGCTGGCAGTATCGTCTCGAATGTTGTTTGATACGGATTGCTGTATGCCGCGATTTGTCCTCCATGAGCCTCGATAATACTTTTCGTAATCGCCAGCCCGAGCCCCGTCCCGCCTGTCTCCTTGGAACGGGACTGCTCCACACGATAGAATCGGTCGAAGATGAATGGCAGATCCCGCTCCGGTATCGGATCCCCGTAATTGATAATACGAATAACCGCCTGTTCATCAAGCGACTGGATCTCGATATCGATATGTCGCCCCTTGCGGCCATACTGAATCGCGTTTGACAATAAATTTTCATAAGCCCGTACGAGCCTGTCGCCGTCTGCCAGAACCTTGAATGCTTCCCTTTCTACTTGCAGTCTGCACTCCAAGCCTGCCTTCTCCAGACTCGGTACAAATTCCTCCACTAATTGACGGATGAAGCTCGTAATATGCAGTTCCTGTACTTGAAGTGGAAGCCCGTTATTGATACGTGTATACTCGAACAAATCATCGATTAGTTTTTTCAAGTCGAGCGCTTTTTCATAGGCAATGTTGACATAATAACGAATCTCCACCTCGTCATGATAACGATCCTTCTCAATAAGCTCGAGGAAGCCGAGGATCGATGTTAGCGGTGTGCGCAAATCATGTGATACCCCCGTAATGAGATCGCTCTTTGTTTTCTCCGCCTTCCGTTCTTCCTCAATCGATTGGCTTAACTGTCGACTCATTTGGTTAATGCTCTCCGCGACATTACCCAGCATTTGAGCTGATCTCACTGGTATTTCATGCTGGAGTTCACCCGTGGCGATTTCACCCAGCCCATGAGTAATCTCTTGTAGGTAGCTGCCCAACTCTGTCGCTACACCATTGATCCTTTGTGCAATATCGCCTAGTTCGTCCGACGAATCTATTTGGATATTCACAGCGAAGTTCCCGTTCGCCATCTCCTGTAGACCATTCGAGATATGCGTGAATTGACTTATTATAGGGCGACTCAATTGATAATAGCTAAACATAAATAATAGGCATCCTGATATGACAAACACGGGCCGAGAACCAATATTGTTGATCACCCATGCCAGCGCTATATTATACGGACTGTGCTGCAGCAAATAAGAGGCCAGCAGCTGTCCGAGCAGCAAAATAATACCCGTAGCACCAATACTCGCAATAAACGTAATCAGGAATTTCCATCGAATCGAATTCAGCCGTTTCGTCGTCATGTTTCGCTTCTCCATATCCGCTCCTACCCCATTTTGTAGCCGATGCCCCAGACCGTCTTGATATATTTCGGGTTTTGGCGATCCTTCTCGATTTTTTCCCTTATCTTACGAATATGTACCATTACCGTGTTTTTAGATTCCATGAAGGGCTCGTTCCACACTTCCTCGTATATCTTCTCCATGCTGAGCACGATCCCACGATTGACCGCAAGCAGCTTCAATATGGCGAACTCCCGCGGCGTTAGCTTTACCGGAATATCATCCACCATAACCGTGTAGGTCGCTGTATTGATCATCATATCGTCAATGAAGATTTCATGTTCAGTATGCGGATTTTCCTCTTGCCGGAGCTGTTTCGTTCTCCGCAGCAGAGATTTGATTCGCGCCATCAGTACGAGCGGATTGAATGGCTTCGTCTCATAATCATCGGCGCCAATGCTAAGCCCCGTAATTTTATCTATATCCTGATCCTTCGCGGACAGCATAATAATAGGTGTATTGCGTTCCTCCCGAATCTTCATGCATGCCTGAATGCCATCCATATGAGGCATCATCACATCCAGAATAATCAGCTGCACCTCATGCTTCTCCAGCAGATCCAAAGCCTCGATTCCATTGGATGCCTGAAGCAGCTCGTACCCTTCATTCTTTAAATAAATTTGCAGCAGTTCAATAATTTCCTTCTCATCATCAACGACAAGAACGGTTTCCTTGCCCATGTGACTATCTCCCTTTCCATGTATGCTAATAAAACGCTTCTGCTTGAAGGAGCGTCTTCCCTTGGTACATATTAATTCGACTTCCAACTACTTACTCCTCTTCTAGCAGCGGGATGAAGACGAACCCCTTACGCCGTTCCAACTCTGCAGCTTACATAATATGCGATATATAATAGGACGCCCAGTTAGGGGGATTGTTCCTGCCGTTAAGTGAATGTTAAGAAATTAAGAATTTGATAAGGATTGGCCTCCAACCAGAGACAAGAAACATCTGAATATGCCGTATTGCTGCACAGCCCTAACAAGACAGCAGGAAATATCATAACGCGGGAAGCTTATCCCGCTACACTAAAACAAGAGCTAACAATGTCATGAAGGGGGATTTATTTATGCAGCAAATCCAAGGTTATTTTTCTTATATCGAGGGAACGCGTTATGAGGCGGGGTACCAGCAAGGGGAGTTTGCGAAGAAGCATCCTCATTTTTTGCAAGGCATATTATTGAACGAGTCGTTACCTGATGATCAATGGAAAGAAGCAGCCGCACTGCTTGAACAATATTGTCCAGGAATAACGGAGGAGATTGACGGATTCTGTGCGGCATTAGAAGTGCCGCCGTCGCTGATTTCTTATTATGCCAGCTCTGCACTTCATTCAGGATGCAGCCATTGTGCCATCCTGCCGGCTAAAACTGCAACTGGGCACACGTACATGCTCCGCAATTACGATCTCTCCCCCAATGTGGATGATATGAGACTATGCTCCACATCCATTGAGAAGGCGTATAAGCATACTGGCTTTTCCGTATTCTTGTTCGGCAGAACGGAGGGCATGAATGAGCATGGATTATGTGTCACCTTCTCTGCTTGCGGTATGCCTGTAGGCAATGCACCCGGTATGAGGCCTCCTAGAGTTAGCGGCTTGCAATTCTGGGCAGTCGTGCGCGCTTTACTGGAACAGTGCCGAAACGTCAGCGAAGCCCGGCATCTCGTGATGGAGATGCCGATTGCATCCAACATGAATCTCATCATCTGCGACCCGCATGGCCATGCAGCATTGGTCGAAACCTTCGACGGACACAAAGCAATTCGCGAGATAGGCGATACAAACCAAACTCCTTATATCGCAGCCACGAACCATCCGCTGTTCGCGGATATTGAGCAATTGGAGCCCGGCAAATTGAATCATTCGGTCGTCCGCCAGCACATCTTGCAGCAGTTTCTGGAGCAGCCTGATTCTGTAACGATGGAGGATCTGCAATCTTTAGTTTCAACTGAATACCCGCAAGGCTTGGCTGTTCATAATTACAACCAGTGGTTCGGCACATTGCGTTCCATGCTGTTCGACTTGGATGATCGAACGATCAATATATGCTTTGGTTCTCCAATTGATAATCCATGGTATACTGTGCCCGTAGGTGGGAAAATGCCAGTAGATCATGTGCAGATATCGATACGTCATCATGATTATGCACCTGATTTTTGGCAAATGAAATAAGTGGTGATCTGGTTATGCAAACCTATAAGGAACAAATTGAACAAGCGATTCGATTCATCGAATCGCATCTGACAGAGCGGCTGGATGCAGAGCGTGTAGCCGCCTCTGTTCATTTGTCATACTATCATTTTCATCGTATCTTTGCTGCAATGACAGGGGAGACACTCGGTGACTATATTCGCAAGCGTAGATTAACCGAAGCTGCTGTAGTCATACTGTCGAGTGAGCGATCCATATTGGACATTGCCTTGGAGTTTCAATTTGACTCTCAAGAGGCCTTCTCCCGATCATTCAAGCAGGTCTTTAGCACAACGCCTGGCAGTTTCCGTAAGCGCAGCAGACGTCCCATCTTCCTCGAGAAGGATACACTGTTGGGCGACCGACTGCAGCATCGGCTTGATTCCATTAGCCTTGTCCCAAGCATCACAGAAATAAAGAATGAAATTCACGTCGTAGGGATAAGTGGAGCCGCCTCTCCCGATCATAATACGATACCGGAACTGTGGGAGGAACTGCTTCAACGACGTCATGAGATTCAAGGTATGACGCCGGAGCTTACTGGTTATGGAATATGTCCTCCTCAGCACGAAGTTGAGCTCCGGGATATCACGGAACATTCGCCGTTTGGACACATAGCCGGCTTCTCCGTGGAGCGCATTGCTGACATTCCACATGGGATGCGGGCTTATACGGTATCGGCGGGTACCTATGCTGTCTTCAAGCATCAGGGTATTACCCAACAGCTCCGGAGCACCTACGATTACATCTGGGGAACATGGCTGAGCAACACACCGCTTCGCCTCGACGATCGGGCAGACTTCGAGGTATATGGACGTGACTTCTATGGTCCACACCATCCACAGTCGACGATATGGATTTACATCCCCATTCAAAAATAGGGAGGGTTCATGATGAGTAGGAATGGTTCACACCCCCTCTTATGCATGTTCCAAGGAGACGTTGCCACAAATAGGGTAAAGTCCTGCTATTCGTGGTAAGATGAAAGGAGATTGATACGCTACTATTCAGAGGTGAAATGTCGTGAAACAAGAACTAATTGAACGCTTTACATCCTATGTTAAAGTGAATACCCAATCCAATGACGACAGCGAAACTTGCCCTTCCACACCTGGACAGCTCGACTTGGCTCGCCTGCTCGTGGATGAGCTGAAGGCGCTCGGCATGGAAGAAGTGACAATGGACGAGAACGGCTACGTCATGGCTACGCTTCCTGCTAATACAGACAAGGACATTCCTACAATCGGCTTCCTCTCCCATGTGGACACAGCTACCGAACTATCGGGCGAAGGCGTGAACCCTCAACTGGTTGAGAACTACGACGGCAAGGACATCGTGCTGAATGAAGCACAAGGCGTTGTTCTCTCGCCAAAGGACTTCCCTGAACTACATAATTACATCGGCCATACGCTCGTTACAACAGATGGCACAACACTGCTCGGCGCAGACGATAAAGCTGGCATTACTGAGATTATGACGGCGATGGCGTACTTGATTCGCAATCCAGAAATCAAGCACGGGAAGGTTCGCGTTGCCTTCACGCCGGACGAGGAAATCGGCAGAGGCCCTCATCGCTTCGATGTAGAATCCTTCAATGCTCGTTATGCTTACACGGTAGACGGTGGCCCGCTTGGCGAGTTGGAATATGAGAGCTTCAATGCTGCTCAAGCTACCTTGACCTTCAAGGGCAAGAACGTTCACCCAGGTACGGCCAAGAACAAAATGGTCAATGCAGCGAAAATCGCTATGGAGTTCAACAGCCGCTTGCCTGTAGAGGAAGCGCCTGAATCGACAGAAGGCTATGAAGGCTTCTACCATCTGTCCTCCATTAGCGGCGATGTAGAGCTGACGAAACTGCGCTACATTATTCGTGATTTTGATCGAGACAACTTTAACGCTCGCAAGCAGAACATGGAGAACATCGTGAAGAGCTTGCAGGAGAAGTATGGAACCGAGCGCATCAGCATTGAGCTGAAGGATCAGTATTACAATATGCGTGAAAAAATCGAACCTGTGAAGCACATAGTCGACATTGCCTATAAAGCGATGAAGAACGTTGGCGTAGAGCCTGACATCAAGCCGATCCGCGGTGGTACAGACGGCTCGCAATTGTCTTATATGGGACTGCCTACACCGAACATTTTCACAGGCGGCGAGAACTATCATGGCCGTTATGAGTATGTGTCCGTCGACAATATGCAGAAGGCTACAGAAGTCATTGTGGAAATTGTGAAGCTGTTCGAACAGCAATGTGCTGAATAATTGCTTCGTGCGTTCTGTCTATAATAGAGGAACTGAAGAAGGCTGTCCAAGTTGGGAGATTCCCCATTCTGTTGGACAGCCTTTCTTTATGGTAGTACGGAAATGAAATCTTAGACTGGCGATCGTATGGGCACGATCCTCCTTGTGCACGTAGGTCTGATGCACAAAAATTCTAGCTCCGTTATTAGCTATGTTATTAGCTATATTATTAACTATGCATATGGGAAACTGCCTCATCCCATGGAACTCGATACGCCTGTCCCTTGGCACAGAAGATAGAAGAGGATGTATAGGCCGGATCAGCCTCCTTGTCGTAGCCCTTGCGTGCAATCACTTCATCCGCATTATGACACTCATCGTACCCGCCGAATAGAAGCTGAATCATCCCTTTGCCCTGTGTATAGGCGGCAAGCTCCGTGCTATAGTTCATGAAGGTGGCTACCGGAACCTTCCCTGTGATGACCGCCTTACTGCCGATAAATGCAGGTGGTTCAAGTGTACCGTGCGCCTTCTGCACATCCGCCATTACCTTGCCCATATCGTCCGTATCCACCGTAATTTTGAAGTCGTAATACGGTTCCAACAATACGTTATCCGCTTGCTCCAACCCTTGACGCAGCGCACGGAAAGAGGCCTCACGGAAATCACCGCCACTCGTATGGCGGTTATGTGCTCGCCCCGTCAGCAGTGTAATCCGCACATCCGTTAGCGGCGCCCCTGTCAGCAGCCCATGGTGATCCCTTTCCAGCAAATGCTGCATAATCAAATTCTGATAATTGACGCCAAGCTCATCCGGATGACACTCGTTGAACACCTGAATGCCGCTGTCTCGTTCTCCAGGTTCCAGGCGCAAGCGTGCTTCCGCATAGTGCCCAAGCGGTTCGAAGTGTCCGCATCCGTTCACAGTAGAGCGTATCGTTTCTTTATAGAGAATTTCAGGATCCGCAAAGGATACCGCTATGCCGAATCGTTCCTTTACGATCCGCTCTAACACTTCCAGTTGAATGGCACCCATGACGTGAATGTGAATCTCCTGAACATGCTCATCCCACTGCACGCGAAGAGCAGGATCTTCCGCATCCAACCGATAGAAGCAAGCCAGCACTTCCTTCACGTGCAACTCGGCTGGGAAGATAACCTTGGACTTGAGTGTAGGTACAATATGATAGATAGCAGTGTCCTTATAGGCGCCGACACCCACTCCCGCAGAAGCAGCCGTAAGCCCCGTTACCGCACATAGCTGTCCTGCTTCTACTCGCTCGACCTTCTGTGCCTTCTGCCCATTATAGATACGAATAGATGTAATCTTCTCGAGAATGGTATCCGTTTCTATCCCATATCGGATTTCATCTCGAACAGACAACGTCCCGCTCGTAACCTTCATATGGGTCGTACGAGTTCCCTGATCATCATAGCGAACTTTATACACCAGTCCCGCCATTTCCCCCGTGGCGCAATATTCAGTCTGCACGAATTGATGGATAAGCTCCAAAGCCTTCTGCACGCCTACATCCTGAAGCGCCGAACCGCATACGCAATGGAACCATCTGCGCTCGGCAAGCATATGCCGCATCTCCCTCAGCCATACTGCTTGCTCATAGCCTTCCTCCATATAGAGCTCGAACAACTGATCATTCCGCTCAGCTATGAAGGTAATGATCTCTTCACTCAACCCTTGATCCGGATCATAAGATGACATGTTGATGATATCTGGGGTCAAATTCTCGTAGATATCTGCGATGACCTGATCTACATCCGCACCCACTCGATCTATTTTGTTCAAGAAAAAAACTGTCGGCACGCCCCGCTCCTGCAGCAGCTTCCATACCGTTTCTGTGTGCCCTTGAATGCCCTCTACACTGCTTACAATGATGACGGCGACATCCATGACTTGTATCGCCCGCTCCATTTCTGCGGAAAAATCGACGTGGCCGGGTGTATCGATAAGTGTGTAGGTGTTGCCTCTATACGTCATCACGGCTTGATCGGCAAATATCGTGATGCCGCGTTCCTTCTCAATTTCATGGCTATCCAGAAATGCATCCTTGTTATCTACTCGTCCCCGTTGCTGTAGACTTCGCGTATGATACAGCACCTGCTCGGCAAAGGTCGTTTTCCCTGCGTCCACATGGGCGAACAGGCCCAATGTAATATTCATAAAGACACCTCATTGCTGCTATAAATGTCTGTCTTCTGCGTTTGTGTTGCCCATTTCTGCTTTTGTTTCTTTCCTGTTGTCTATGATAGCATAGACTTACCTACTTCATGAGAGGCGGATAGAAACAATGAACGCAGACAACAATCAATTCGAGCCGAAGCAAAACCAAACTGAACGAATCATCAGTTTGGAAGGCGCCTGCAACGTACGTGACCTTGGGGGGTATCAGAACAAAGAAGGACGTGAAATCCAATGGGGGCGCTTCTATCGCGGTGATGGCCAGCACAAGCTGACCGAGCGCGACCAAGCGCTATTGCTGGGACGCGGAATTCATACGGTTATCGACTTGCGTCACGCGCAAGAGGTGAGCGTCGCCAGGGATGCATTTGCTGATTCCGACAACGTTGCCTATCATAATGTCGATCTCCTGAATCCAGCGACAACGAACCAACCTCAAGTTAATAGTCTGGGCGATCTGTATGTCAGTATGCTGGACAATAGCCAAGATGCATTCCTGCGTATATTCGAAATTCTTGCTAATCCTTCTGACGAAGCCGTTCTCTTCCACTGTACAGCTGGGAAAGATCGAACAGGTATGGTTGCTGCCTTGCTTCTGGATCTGGCAGATGTAGCGCATGCAACCATTATTGAAGATTATGCGATGACAGCTGAATGTCTCCTCCCTATTATGGACGAGCTTCGCGCCGGTCGGCCAAAAGGAATGCCCGCTGACTTATATGAACGCTTCCTAGGATGCGATCCTAGCAACATGGAGATGATGCTTCAACATCTGCATGCAGCATATGGAGGATCAGAGCGTTATTTGGCGGCAATTGGATTGTCAGAGGAGAAAGTACAAATATTGAAGCAGAAACTGCTGGAGTAGTAATCAGGAAGCTTGGAAAGTCACGAAGTTACGATGTTCAGAAAGTTTAAAAAGATGCCCTTAAACATGAACGTATAAAAGGAATAGGGACTAGCCCCGAAAGGTTAGTCCTTTTGAACGTTCGTACTCTCCTGCTGATTTTGCAGCATCTCAGCATACATTCTTCTTTTCTCAACGGCAGTCGTTCTGACAGACTCCAATTGATCGATTTGGGCAGATAATCGTGCAAGATGGTGATCAAGCATATCCATTCGTTTGTGCAGTGTATCCTCTATATCATGCGGCAGACGCTCGCCAGACAATAGACATCCATCCTCTGTAAATGCTGCAATATCCTCCAGCTTCATGCCCGTTTGCTTCAGTCCATAGATGAATTGAATGAATCTCAAATCCTGATCGTTATACTGCCTCACACCTTTTGGCTTCCCACCCTGACGCTGAGGACTGGGGAGGAGGCCAATCTGTTCATAGTATCGAAGTGTATAGGCAGATACCCCGGTTATTCGTGCTGCTTCCCCAATAGAGTACATCCCTTTATCAGCTCCTTCCCATTGACTCAATTACGCATTTCCCACAAGAATGATTTTCCCGACAGAATGAGCTCCTGCCAACAGTTCCTGCGCGCGAGCTGCCTCTTGCAGCGGAATCCGATGAGAGATAAGCGGATGGATCTCACCCGCTTCCAGCAGGGACATGACGGCTTGCACATCTTCACGGAACCAATCCAATCGTTCCTTCTTCAGCGCAGTAATACTATACATGTGCACAGGGTTCCCACTCTCCGTTGTTCCGCGGGCAGCCACCCCCATCCAATCCTTCACCCAGTTGTTATTACGTCCCTGTTCAAGTACGGATGTGTAGCCGTAACCGACAAAGCGCCCCTTCGAACTCAACGTCCGCATGGAACGCTCCCAATTGGCCCCCCCAATCGGATCGAACACGGCAGCCATTCCTTCAGGAGCGCTGCTAGCAAGTACCTCAACAAAGTCATCTGCATGATAGTCTATCGGAATCGCACCATACCCTGCAACAACCTGATGCTTCGCTGCCGAGGCTGTTCCGTACATCTCCAGTTTCGCCATTCGCCCCAAGTCCAGCAACGCCGTCCCTACACCGCCGCTCGCGCCATGGATAAGAATCCGCTCCCCCTCCGATACCTTCGCGATGCGGTGCAGCATCTGATAGGCCGTTACATAATTCAGCATACAAGCTGCCGCCTCTGAAGCATCTACTGCATCAGGGATCAGAACAACTTCCTCCATTCGGGCATACACATGCGATGCATATCCGCCTGTTCCATTGAAAAATACAGCTACGTGATCCCCTGCTGCATAATCGTTCACACCAGTTCCAACTGCATCAACAATCCCAACTGCATCATATCCAGGAACAAAAGGTACCTCAGGCGACATCGGATACAGACCTTCCCTGCGCATAATATCTGCAAGCGCAACGCCAGCACTCTGTACCTTCACGCGAACTTCGCCTGCTTCGGGTGTACGCAGCGGTTCTTGCATAGCCTGCAGCACTTCCGGCCCTCCATATTCAGTTACAGTCATCTTGATATTCCACACAAGCCATCTCTCCTTCAGCAGCTTCTTCCTTGATGGCTGTATTGTAGTCCTTCGAGTCAACTCGAAGTCAATACCACAAAAAAGCACAGGAACCCGAATCCTGTGCTTCACCTTAACATATACATGTCTTTCGCTTAGCGCCGAGCTTGCCTGCGGCTTCCACTTTGCGGATATAGGCCGCCGCTTCCGGTACTTTGCAAGCTGTCTCGCCCATATTGACCTTCACTTTGCCAATGGCCTCTGCCACCCGTATTGCCTCATCATGTAAGGCCAGTACATACGAACCTACTACAATGACAAATTGATTCATTGCATACCTCACCCGATTGCGTTCCTGATGAACCGTCGATTCGACGAGTGCGAGCATTCTCCTCAATTCTTCGATATCCAGCTTCTCGTCAGACGTAATCGAGATATAGTGCAGATAGGTACTCCAGCCGCATGTCGCAATCAGCTCGACGCTGGATGCCATCCACTCGCGCGCTAATTCGAGAGCATACAGACTTTCCGCAGCCACACCAGCTACCGTACATTCTACAATCATATGCCAGTGTGCCTTTTGAGCCCATGATTGCAGGAGCTCCTTGGTCATTGCAGATGGATCGACTGTCAGCCCTGCCAAATACATCGCATCGCTATTCCCTGTATCGAAAAGCGCACGCGCAAGCTGCTGATCCTTCTTAACTTCCTTGACCAGCTTCTTCAGATCGCCGATCTTTACGCCGAACAGCGGCTCCTGCGCCCCATGTCGGAGGAACGTTTTCTTTGTTTGCTCTGTGCCCATCGCTTCCAGTTTAGCCATAACTTCGCCCAGTGTCACCGTCATTCCTCCTGCTCCTATCTACAACGATATATGATCCAACTTATCCGGGTTCAATACAACATAAACGTTGCTTACGCGATCTTGCTCAGCCGTTAGCTCACAGCAGCATACCGCCTTCACAACTCCTTGCTCCCGATACACCATATTCATGCTCGTATTTACCATAGTGAAGGAGAGATCCCAGCTTCGCAGCGCCACGAATGCTTTAGGTGAAGTAAGCAACCTAAGTACACGGCTTCTGCCTATAATAGGCCGCATAGCAGCATGGACTCTGCCTCCTCCATCGGTAGTCAGTCGCACATCCTCTGACAGCAAGGACAACAATGCCTCCAAATCATATTGCTGAAAGGCAGTAACGAATTTGGAGACAAGCGTCCGCCTAGCATCCGTATCTTGACTAGCAGTGGGGGAATATTCTCGCGCGTGTTCCTTGGCGCGGCTCAATATTTTGCGACAGTTGGAAGTCGACTTACCGACAGTATCTGCGATTTCCTCATACTCATATTCGAATACTTCCCTCAGCAGAAATACGGCTCTCTCCATCGGGGTCATCCGCTCAAGCATAACCATATACGCATAGGACAACGAATCTACACGCTCCGCCACCTGATCGGGCTGCTCTCGTTGTTCAACGATAGGCTCTGGAAGCCACTCGCCAAAATACGTCTCTCTCGTTCGACGGGAAGATTGCAGCACATTCAGACATCGGTTCGTCATCCACTTGGCGATATACGCCTTAATATGCCTAACTTCGTCCAAATTCCTGCCGACCATATCCGCAAATAAATCCTGTACCGCATCCTCCGCATCAGACACTGTGCCCAGCATCCGATATGCAATGGAAAATGCTAAGGACCGATAGCTGCGATACAACTGTTCAACAGAATCAGCTTCCTGTGCATGAAGCGAATGGAGCTCTTTTACATCCATGTTCCCACTCCTTTGCCCCCCATTCTATCATTCCAAAGCTATTCTGATCCATCGAGTAAAGAAGAAAAAGAGGAGCACACGGCTCCTCCCTACTTATCGAAACATCCTGGATGCATTCCTGTCGAAATGGCAATACGGTTCCAACTGTTAATCGTCGCAATCGCGAGAATCAAATCTGCATATTCCTTCTCATTAAAATGCTCGCGCACCTTCTCATATACCGACTGGGGCACACCCGCTTCAGCTATTTCTGTCACATATTCCGTTAATTCCAGAACAGCCTTTTCTTTGTCGGTAAATACCGGCGCTTCCCTCCACACACTTAGCAGCATGATGCGGTTCGTATGATCACCCATCTTCATCAGATCAGCTGCGTGCATATCGATGCAGAAGGCGCAGCCATTGATTTGAGAAGCTCGTATCTTAATGAGTTCAAGCAGCACCGGATCAAGTGTACTGCTGACGAATTTGTCTAGAGTCTGCATGGCTTGATAAGCAGGGGCATTTGCCGTTCGATAATTAAAGCGCAATTTCATTTCATTCACCTCATCTTGGATTTGGTTACATAATCTAAGACAGATAGGGTGCTCATTTTGTGACACGTCATACTCAATTTTTTTAAATTTCCATATGAGGTAAAAAAGTATCACCCCGAATTCCCCCCGCTAATAAGCAGTTTGTAGTAAAATGGAGGATGGTTTTATTTGCATCTCATCTCTTGTTCGGATGTGAATTGCCGCATACAAACAAATCCATATAGTTCGATCGTGTTCGCACCATTAACTATGAGGGATTGAAGGGGTAAGGGAAAAAGATGAAAGATTCATTACGCAAGCTGTTCACCAACTACTGGAGCCCTTACGTTGCCATCGGCATCGCAGGCGTACTCAGCGCGCTGTACTTCGGCATTACCAACACGGTATGGGCCGTCACGGGCGAGTTTACGCGTTTTGGAGGACACATCCTCCAGCTGTTCGGTGTCGATATCTCCGATTGGGCTTACTTCAAATTGATACAAATGAAGGGCTCGACATTCGAGCGGACAGACGGCTGGATCGTGTGGGGCATGTTCATTGGCGCGCTCATCATGATTCTGTTCAGCAACAACTTCAAAATTCGCATGCCGAAGCAGAAGCGCCGTTTGGTACAGGGCCTGATCGGCGGCATTATCGCAGGTGCGGGCGCACGGCTCGCGCTTGGCTGCAACTTGGCTGCCTTCTTCACAGGCGTGCCGCAATTCTCGTTCCATGCTTGGATCTTCATGGTCGCAACCGCCATCGGTACCTATGCAGGGGTGAAAATTGTTAGCACCAAGTGGTGGAAAGGCAAGCCGATCCTGCAAAAAGGGAATGCCGCGCCTACTATTCAACAAACAAGAAAAGTTCAGCCTTATATCGGCGGGCTTGTTGCACTGGCTTATACAGGACTTATCGTGTACTTCTTCCTAGCAGGCAAGGCGATACTCGGCGTAGCCGCCATCTTCGGAGCTGCCTTCGGCATCTTGATCGAAAGAGGACAGATCTGCTTCACCTCCGCTTTCCGCGATCTGTGGATTAGCGGACGCGCAACAATGACCAAGGCTATTATCGGCGGGATGGCAATCAGCTCTGTCCTAACGCTCATCGTTATTCTCGTGAACGGCGTCGATCCGATTACGAAAATGGCAGCACCAAGCACATTCGTCGGCGGGATCCTGTTCGGCATTGGCATCGTGCTTGCAGGCGGCTGCGAGACAGGGATGATGTACCGCCTCATGGAAGGACAAGTGATCTTCCTGCCTGTATTCATCGGCAATATTATTGGCGCTACTGCACTTGCGTACGCTTGGGATCATCTTGGCGTATTCGATCTACTCGTGAAGAGTGGCTCGAAAATTAATCTTATTTCTGTGATGGGCCCAGCTTGGGCGTTAATTGTCACACTTGTATTGCTTGCAATCGGTTATGCTGTAGCTAGCTACTGGCAAAAAAATTACCGCTTCGGCGTCGGATTCAAAAAAGGAGATGCAAAATAATGACGATCGATTTCACATTGGATCTTAGAGGGGAACCTTGCCCATATCCCGTTATCTACACGTTAGAGACATTACAGGACATGGAGAAAGGACAAGTGTTGCAAGTGATTGCTGACTGTCCAGCTGCCTTCAAGAACGTACCGGAAGAAGTGGTGAAGCACGGATACACGCTCGCGCAAGACCCTGTTAAGAATGGACAGGAACTCATTTTCTATATTCAAAAATAAAAAGGCCTGACAAAAGGAGCTGCTCGGCAAGTGTTTAATCTACTTCGCCTAAGCAGCTCCTTTTGATTTTTTTATCTTATTGAAATTCAGCTCCGCATTCGCCATGATAACAAATAAACCACCCTGTTAACCGCCTTAACGGAAAACAGAGTGGTTCTATAAGATGCAACAATCTCTACGATTAAGCCTTGGACTGCGTCCACATGTTCTCGATCTCCTCCAGCGATTTCCCCTTTGTCTCGGGGACGACGCGCCAACTAAAGAGGACGGTGAACACCGCCAGTATGCCAAATATCCAGAACGTAATGGCTGGCCCTGCGGAACTAAGCAGCGGCGGGAACGACTGGGACACGATATAATCTGCTACCCACAGCATCATGGATGCAATCGCCGTAGCCTTGCCACGAATATGGTTCGGGAAGATTTCAGACATCACGACCCAGACTACTGGACCAAGCGATATCGCAAAGGCAGCAACGTACACCAGAATACAGATAAGCACCAACATTCCAGAGGTATGACCTGTATGGAACGCAAACCCGATCACAAGCAAGCATATCGCCATCAGGGATGATCCGACGATCAATAATGCTTTACGGCCAACCTTGTCGATCAACCACAATGCCAGAATCGTGAACACGAAGTTAATGAATCCGACCAGAATCGTCTGAATCAATGCGCCATTCGTTCCAGCACCTGCTTGCTTGAAGATTTCCGGTGCATAATACATAACTGCGTTAATACCTGTTACCTGCTGAAGCACGGCCAGTACGACACCAACGATGAGTGCCAAACGAAGACCTGGCTTGAATAGATCCGAGAGAGAACCCTTTTCATGCTTGAACGATTCCTTAATGTCCAATACTTCTTTGCGTGCCAGCTCATCGCCGTGGATTTTGCAGAGGATTGGCAGAGACTCGGCTGCCCGCCCCTGTGTAATCAACCATCTTGGACTCTCTGGTACGAAGAACAGGAGAACCAAGAACAGTACGCCCGGAATAACACCTACACCGAACATCCAGCGCCATGCATTCTCCACGCCCCAAGCGTGATCACCAGCACCAGCGATGCCCAAGTTAACAAAATAGACGAGGAAAATACCTGTTACAACCGCTAGCTGATTCAATGCAACGAGTCGGCCTCGATACTTCGCAGGCGCGATCTCCGCATTATAGAGCGGGCAGAGTGTAGATGTAATCCCAATTCCGAGACCACCAACAATACGGGCACTGATATAACCCGAGAATGTTGCTGGAATTGCAGAACCTGCTGTACCGACAATGAACAGCAGTGCAGCTGCGATAAGCACCTTTTTTCGGCCAAACTTGTCAGCCAGTATGCCTGTGCTTGCCGCCCCGACGATACATCCTACAATTAAGCTGGATACTGCCCAGCCGACTTGAAATTCGGACAGACCGAACTTCTCTTTCATGAAACCGATTGCACCAGAGACAACAGCAGTGTCAAATCCAAACAGCAAGCCTCCGAGTGCGGCTACAATCGATACGAGCGTAACATACTTCATATTTATTTGATTGTGTTCGCCTTGTTGCGTACTCATAATTTTATACCCCTTTGAGTAAAATCAATGAAGACTGGAGCTTCATTATAACATTCAGCTAGTCCGATCAAGCTGATGAAACCCTTCACTTCTTTGGGAATCATCAGCATAATATCGTTCCCCATATACTCAGATTCCAAACATTGCCCGCAAACTAGCACATTCTTGTCTTGGAAGACAAAAAAGTCCATGCCGACTTACTGGCATGGACTTAATTCTCCGTACTGCGATATTCGGTGGGCGTTACGCCCGTTACCTTCTTGAACACACGGCTGAAGTAGTTCGGATCTTTGTAGCCGACCATATAGCACACTTCCTTCAGGCTGAATTGCCCATCCAAGATGAGTGCCTTCGCTTTATCAATGCGCAGCCTTGTAACGTAATCGATGAACGTTTCTCCTGTCTGCTGCTTGAACACTTTGCTGAAATAATGCGGATTCAAGTGGACATGCTCTGCCACTTCCTCCAGAGACAACTCTTCCTGATACCGCTCTACGATATATGCCGCAGCACGATCGACTACATTCCATGTCTGCTGCTCGCGTTCCTCCCGGATACGCTTAATTGCGTGCTCCACATACTCGCATTCAGCAGAAGTCCCACGTTCAACCCGATCATTTGGCAGCCAAGAAGCATTATTAGCGGGCAGTTGCAGTTCCTCGAATCGGCATAGACTCCCCCACGAACTAGGATACGTCGAGGCAAACACTGCTTCATAGTAGGAACGCCGTATTCCTTCAACGTGCTGCTGAAGCGTCCCAACTCCGACCGTCACTTCAAGACCACATTGCCTGTGCAAGGCAGAAATGAGCTCTGAGCCGATGCTTGGCACTTCTTCTTGCATCAAGCCTTCCTGTACCATTCCCTTGTTCAAAACGAAAATAGCCATATGCTCATGAACAATCGGACTGACGATCCAGCTATGTCTCTCCTTTACCTGCTCCTTCAATATACTCTTCACTACATCGACCGCGAGCTGCTTCTCTTCTTCGTATGATTGGCCCCCAGCAGACTTCATTCCATTCATGGCAACCACTAGCGCATAGCCTTGATCGAGTGACAACTCTAAAATATCAGCAAGCTGCAAAGCGTCCGTCATATAAGCTTGGTCGGCCATTAAAGCAAGGGCGAGCTCGGTCTCGGCCATGGGAAGCAGTTGATAGAATTTATCCCGGATGGCAAGCTGCTCGTCACGCTTCCTGCACTCATCCCGAATCTCATCAACCAGACGCTGCAGCACAGCTACAATTTGATCTCGCTTTGCGGGCTTCACCAAGTATTCCTTCACTCCAAGAGAAAGTGCCTGCTGCGCGTAGTCGAAATATTCATACGCAGTAACGAGCACCATTTTGACGAGTGGATGGCGTTCCTTAATTTCTTTCAGGGCATCCAATCCCTGTATACCAGGCATTCGGACGTCCATCATGACGATATGAGGACGATGCTCGTCGGCCTTCTGAATTGCTGTTCGACCATTGTCCGCGTGGATAATTTCGAAAGTATCCGGCATCTTTTTTCGTAATAATCCACTCCAAGCCCTCCCGCTCCAGTGCCTCATCATCGGCGATTAGCAATCGATACATGTTCTCCCTCCTTTCTGATTCACATGTTAGTAAGGATACCTCCAATTATCGAGGAGTCATTATCCTGCCAATATCCTGTTGCTCCTTGCGATTCTCCTTGTCCGGTATTCGGATCAAGACGGTTGTGCCCTGGCCGGGCTCGCTCTGAATATCCACCAGATCGGTTCTGCCATAGTACAGTTCCAATCGTCTAAATACATTGTACGTACCAAGTCCTGTAGATTGTCCCCCTGTTCGGGAATCTGCTGGTTCTGCATCCATGCGAAGCAGCGCGCTGCGCGTCTCCTCTGTCATGCCGCTGCCATTGTCTGCAATCGAGATCCGCACCTCGCTCGGCACTCGTTCGATGGACAAGGTTACTACCGCTCCTGCTTCCATTCCTTCAATGCCATGCACAAATACATTTTCCAAAATCGGCTGCAGGGTGAGTACAGGAACGAGCACGTCCAAGGCTGCTTCATCAATATGGGTAACGAACTGTATTCGATCACGGAATCTAGCCTGCTGAATCGTGAAGTATTCCTTCGCTTGCTCCACCTCATCTCGGAGCGGTACGGGCCGGTCAAGCTTGCGCAAATTATATCGGAGCAAGTTAGACATCGAGACGGTTAGATCACTAGTCCGTTCCGCGCCTTCTAATAAGGCAAGCTTTGCAAGCACATTAAGAGAATTGAACAGAAAGTGCGGGTTCATTTGGTTTTGCAGCGCCTTGAGCTCCAACTCCTTCACGAGCCGATCCTTCTCCAAGTTCGCCTTATCCTTCTCAATCAACTGCTGAAGGTCATCCTGCATGCGCCCGAATGCCTCAGACAGCATACGAATTTCACCGCTGCCCTCCACTTGGGGAGGCTTCGTCTGCAAGTTGCCGCGGGAAATCGCTCTCGCTGCATGAACCAGCTTCTTAATTGGCTCGGTAATGCCTAGCGATAGCCAGTAGGCAAGCATGATACTAAGCAGCGTATTGATAATAAAAAGTCCGATTCCCCATTGATTCATCGCTTCCGTATGCGTGAAGATCTGCCGGTAGAAGGGCTGGTAATAACGAAGCTCCGCATCAATCAATTGATGCCCTTCTTCTCGGATGAACCCTGCCGTCGCTTCCAGTTCCTCATACAGCGGCACATAACGCAGAGAGCTCGGTTCCCCCCGTGCCTCTAGCACGGCTGCTTCCTCTTCGATATATGTGTCCAGCAGATTGCGATAATTACGCACATTCGCTCCGGCGGATGGATCAATGGCTTTTTGCTCCGTCAATTGATCTCTCATCACCTTCAGACTATGAGCCTCACGAAGATACTCTTCGCGCGATCGATCGCTTTGATCTAACAAATAGATGTTCAAGGCACGCAGATTGCTGTCAGTTTGGGTTGCAATTTGCCTGTACATCAATACCCGCTCCAGCATGACATTATAGCTCTGCTGTACGGTTCTTCCACTCTGGAAGACAAAAAAGGAGACGCCATTGCTCAAGATGAGCAGCGCCGGAATGAAAATTAATAGCTTTTTCCGTATATTCATCATTGTTCCAAAACCTTAGTACTTGTATATTGAGTTGCTGCATACGGCTCGCCCGCAAATATTTGCTGCAGAATGGATACTGCTTCAGCGCCAATCTCTCTTGGCTGCTGCACGAGCGTTGCCACGATGTCTCCGTGAGCAATCGCACGCTTAGTTGCCTCTACATCATCGAAGCCAAATACATTGATCTTCCCCTTATGCGCAGCTTGCAATCCTTCCACGATCCCCGCGGCATCCCACGCACTAAACCCGATAATCGTTCGTATATCCGGATGCTCGCTCAGCATTAGCTTCGTCTGCTTCGCTGCCTCGATGCGAGAAATATTCGATGAACGCACGTCTACGATCTCATAGCCTGAAGCTTGATCGATGATGGATCTGAATCCCTCCATCCGCTTCCGTTGATTGTCAGCCAGTTCGCTGCCTAAGATGATGCCTATTTTCCCTTTGTATGCTGAGCCTTGAACGACCAATTCACCCATTTGTACACCAGCCGCTCGATTATCTGTTCCGACATAAGCGAACCGTCTGCTGTCCGGTGCATCGGAATCCACCGTTATAACCGGAATGCCTTGATCCATTGCTCTGCTTACGAGTTCATTGTACCGTGGCTCATTGATTCCCTGTGTCAAAATGGCATCCGGCTTGGAGGCAATGGCCTTGGCCAGCAGCCTCATCTGCTCCGACGAGTTAATGCGTATGGGTCCGGTATATTCGATTTCCATGTCCCGCTGTGCAGCCGCTTCCTTCGCCCCCTGCTCCACCGTGCGCCAGAAAGGATTATCCAGCTCTTGTGCAATAAGCACTACATGCTTGCGCGATTGCTGCTTCCCTGCGTCTGTACCCGTCTCAAGCTGCCCGACTAGCCGCTCGATTGCAAGTGTGGAAGACAAGAATCGAACAATCACATAACCAAATATAGCTGCAAGGACGATCAGGCCTATTATCCACTTTCGCTTTGCCATGATGCCCCCTTGATTCCTGCATTGAAATATAGGCTCTATTATACTGATCTCACTGTGAAAATGAAAATGAGGCTCATCACTACATTACCCGCTTCTTATTGGCAGCTTCTACCCGATCCACTTCCTCTACAATTTAGTCTGTTATTTCACTTTCAGCGTTTATTCAGCTAATGCTCAGTTTGTACTCAGTGTGCTTTAATGGATCATTCATCTACGATAAGTACTCTAAGTTCAGCGGGCACAACGATTGAATGCCCTACAGAACCGGTAAAGGTGGATAGAGACGATGAAGAAATGGGTGTATGTGGTCGGGATTCTGCTTGCAGCAGGCGTAGCCACTGCTGTGTATTTGACCCAGCGGCCGGCAGAACAGCCTTCAGCTGCTAATTTGCCAACAAGAACCGTACAAGCAAGTAAGGGGAACATTGAAACAAAGGTATCCGGATCTGGATCCGTTAGCGTGTCGGAGGTGAACAACGTCAAGGCTGGCTATAAAGGTACGATCAGCAAAATCAACTTCAAAGTAGGTGATCAAGTAAAAAAAGGCCAGACGCTTGTTGTATTCAAGAAGACAGACAACTCAGAGCGAATCAAGCAAACGGAGTTGTCGCTTAAAAAGCAGCAACTGCAAATGCAGCAGCTTCAGAAGCAGTACAAGGAGGCACCTGAGGATAACCGGGAGTCCATTCAGGTGAACATGGAATCCCTCGACTTGGAAATCGAGCAAAACGAATCTACACTCGCCAGCCTGCAGGCCGAAGAAGCAGAGAATCACGATGTAGTTGCTCCAGCTGCAGGGATAATTAAAGAGAGTCAGATTGAAACAGGCAATGATGTGAATGAAAATACCGTAGTCGCGGTCATCGCCGACTATACCAAGCTTGAATTTATCATGTCAGCTGACGAACTCGATATTCCATCTATTAAATCCGGGCAGTCAGCGCAAGTTACACTCAATGCCTTCCCCAACCAACAATTTACCGGGAAAATCACTTCAATTGGAAAAGAGGGCAAAAGCAACAATGGTGTCGCTACTTATGAGGTCGGCATCAGCCTAACCAAGCCGGATGGCGTCCTCGCCGGCATGTCCGGTCAAGCGGAAATCGTTACCCAATCTAAGAAGGATGTCGTGCTCGTTCCCGTCGATGCTGTTATCGCGATGGGCAGCAAGCATTTTGTGCGTGTGCCTAGCGATGCTGAGAGTACCCCTACTACGACGAACGATGGCAAGGATACTACTCGCGGACAAGACAACGCCGAAGGCACAGATAAGCAGGATAGCAAGCAGATCAATCAGCAAAATGCAGGCCAAGGGAATACAAGAAACAATGAACGTATGGGTATGGGACAAGCAATGGGCGGCACACTTAAGGAAGTCGTCGTTGGGATTAACAACGAAACATATGCCGAGATCACATCCGGGCTCCAAGTCGGTGATGCTGTCTTGATTGCCACCCACAGGGCAAGGTAGGCAGCGGCAGCAGTACCACCGAGCAAAGACAGCGCCAGAATGGAATGGGCTTTGGCGGAGGTGGGTTCCCTGGGGGAGCGAGCTTCCAGGGTGGCTCGATGGGAAGCAGAGGCGGTCGCCAATGAAGCAGCTCGTCAATCCTGCCAATGCCATGGCAAACATGTCTAATAACCAAAGCATCATCTCCATTTGTAACGTTACGAAGTCTTATCGATTGGGGTCGGAAGAGGTAAATATTCTCCAAGGCGTCAATCTCGATATTCAGCATGGAGATTTTATAGCTATTATCGGCCCTTCGGGTTCAGGAAAGTCGACGTTGATGAACGTCATTGGCTGTCTGGATACGCCAAGTGAAGGAAGTTATATGCTGGATGGAGTAGAAGTAAGCCGCCTGAGCGACAACAAGCTTGCAGACATT
>NZ_JMDX01000005.1:0-65814 GCF_000935845.1 Paenibacillus sp. E194 | reverse complement strand
AGCTAGTTCTTCAGTGGCCTCCGGTGTGGAGCTGGCCTCTTCAATTTCCGGAGGGAAGCACCCCAGCTCCTTCGCAAGTTGAAGGATTGGCTACGATCCAATCCATCTATTCAAACAGAGAAGCGAATCTGGCAATCGACGCTGCATCTCGCCTATGGTTTTGGGGTGGTACGTGGACGGGAGTGTCCGACGGAACGACGGTTCATGACAATCCGAAGCCGATTCAGTTGAAAAATATTTCTGATGTGAGAGATGTGCATGTTGTAGAACGTTCAATCATTGCGCTCACGAATAGCGGAAACGTATATCAAGCGTCTATTGAAACCGAATCGATGTCAAGCAGCGCTAAGTTTGAACTTATTGCTTCGAATATCAGCTCGGTAAAGGCTGACTGGAGACATATCATCATGCAGAAGGCAGACGGCTCTCTATGGGGCTGGGGCATCAATAAAAATGCGGAATTGGGATATGGCGACTATGAGTTCATGCATGCGCAGGCCGTGCCGGTACACCGTGCGGTATCGCTTGTGTTGAACGGAGAGACTGTTAAGATGAACAACGGCGTTGTTATTCACAAAGGTCAAGCCTTCGTGCCGATTCGTTCGATATTCGAGAAGCTGGGTGCCACGATCAAGTTTGATATACTAAGCAAGGTTGTCACGGTCAGCCGCTCCAATGCGGGTACTGGCAGCGCGGAATTGACCATTGATGTCAATTATAAATCGGGGACAATGACGTTGAACGGCAAGGAAGTTCAGTTGGACAACAAGCCTTTCGCGATTAAAGGAACCTCTTATTTGCCGCTTCGCTTCATTAGCGAGAAGCTGGGAGCGAAGGTCGAATGGCTACAGAAGGAAGATAAAATTTCGATTACGATGAAATAGGGAGTATGAATAGGGTCTTGCCCCGTTATGACAAATACCGGGCAAGGCTCTTTTTTAATAAAATGAGTGTTCTCAAGCTTCCATCTCGATCCCTTGGGTACTCTCTTAGGCAGGTTATATACATCTTCTTGTCGAAGATATTATTTTCCCTCGGTCGATTCCAACCCAATGATTTGCTTAACGACTACTTATCGCAAGAAAAGGCAGGGGAGCAGTGTGGACAATCTAAAGAGTAAAAAAATACTTATTGTGGACGATGAACCTGACATTCGCACCATGATCGATATGCTGCTGCGCAAAGAGGGCTATTATCGAATTTATACGGCATCCGACAGCAAATCTGCATTAGCCGTGTGCCGCAGGGACAAGCCTGACATCGGCATATTGGATGTAATGCTTCCGGATCAGGACGGCTTTGCGCTGCTGACGGCCATCCGCCAATTCTCCAGCATGCCGGCGCTGTTCTTGTCTGCGAGGGGCGAGGATGAGGATCGGCTGCTCGGACTAGGCCTTGGAGCCGATGATTATATTGTAAAGCCTTTTTTGCCAAGGGAGCTAATCCTTCGTCTGAATGGCATTTTGAAGCGAGTATACCAGACGCATCAGGAGGAGAGGTTGCCGACCTTCCACTTGGAAGGATGTATAGTGGATTTAGAGAGCGCTGTAGTGTATCGCGAGACTGATGGGGATAGAGAACGCGAGCAGCCGCTTACGGCCAAGGAGCACGCCATTCTTATGAAGCTATATGAGAATAGAGGACGCATAGTGACGACTGATGCATTGTTCCAGGCCGGTTGGGGTGACGATGCCACTAGCTACGAGAATACGTTAATGGTGCATATCCGACGAATTCGGGAGAAAATCGAATTGGATCCTTCCAAGCCTTGCAGCCTGCTAACCGTTAGAGGGCTCGGATATAAGCTTATGGTGAAGGAGCCATAGGACGATGGATAACATTATCCGACTTATTCGCCGGTTTACGGGCGTTACGTTTGTCATTTTTGCCGGAATTATTACTTTAAATTTGGTTATGCTCGGTTTCTTCGTGTTCAAAGAGATTAACGCCGGACAATCTCCACAGCATGCCGTGGAGTATGTTGCGAATCATTTGCAGCGGAATGGACAGTCACATATATTAGACATATCCTCCCGCCAGATGCTGGAGGATACCGAGGCATGGGCGATGCTGCTTGATGAAGGCGGCCAAGTCATATGGGATTACAAGCTGCCTGAAGACGTCCCGCGTGCGTATTCCTTAACCGAGGTTGCCAAGTTCACCCGTCATTTTTTGCAGGAGCATCCGGTATACGTATGGGAACATACAGATGGACTGGTCGTACTTGGTTATCCGAAGGATAGCTATGCGAAGTATCATTTCGACTTTCTCGTGCCATGGATACGTTCTTTGCCGCAGAGATCCCTATACCTACTGCTAGGCAACATCGTGCTCGGATGCATGCTGGCTATTATAATCGGCACTCGGCTTGCCCGATCATTGAAGCCGCTCACCGGCGTAGTTCACGCGCTTGGGAAGGAGGAGGCCGTCCGTGCAGAGGAGAAAGGGATATTCGGCAAGCTCGCGCGCAGCATCAATGATACCTCTGAAATGCTCCGCGAAAGGCAGGCGGCTCTTCGTATTCGCAATGAGGCGCGGTCGAATTGGATTGCGGGAATTTCCCACGACATTCGCACGCCTCTGTCCATGATTCTTGGATATGCCAGTGCTCTGGAGGAACATGCAGAGATGCCTGGGGAGCAGAGGCAGCAGGCGGCAATTATTCGCAAGCAGGGGGAGAAGCTGCGGTCTCTCGTTAATGACTTGAATCTGGTCTCCAAGCTGGAGTATGAGATGCAGCCCTTGAACATGGCGCCAATTCGATTGGCGGCACTAGCCAGACAGGTTGCTGCGGACTTTCTGAATCAAGGGCTGGATGAGCGGTATGCGATTGCATTGCAGATCAAGGAAGAGTATATTCAGGCTGAAGCTGATCGCATGCTGCTGCTTCGTGCAATCACGAATCTGGTGCAGAATTGCATCGACCATAATCCAGATGGCTGCGACATTTGGCTCCTTGTCAATCAATCAGCCGATGGTTCGGCTTGTCAATTTGCAGTGATGGATAACGGAGTAGGGATTCAGCGTGAAGCGCTGGGGGATCTGTTGAAGCTGCCATACTCTGCGGAGAGGCAACACTTGCGTCAGAACGGACATGGCTTGGGACTTCCTATGGTGGCTAGAATTGCCGAGGCACATCGCGGACAGCTGCTGCTGGAGAGTGACACGGGGCAGGGCATGTGCGCTACAATTGAGCTGCCAAGCTGTTCGGATAAAGCAGCTAGTAGCTAATCTAAGCTAACAAAAAGACGAACATAGACAGTTAGTAGAATCGTATAATGGTGTTCTAGTATTTATGGAATTTACATCATGACGTTAAACGTTCTTGATCAATGAATATGCTAATATGCTCCTCAGTTAAGCAATCACGAAAAGGGCCGTTCTCTGATCAGCGTATGATCCAGATAGCGGCCTTTGGTTGCATAAAACTACTATGGCTTATAGGTTCTCCTTATGTTCTCGGGAAGGCTGTCATACGGGATTTCGTGCCAATAAGTAACACCTCGGAGCCTTGTCGAATACAGCTCCAGATAAGCACCTTCACGTAATTGGTTGCTGGTGGTAAAGTCCAGTTGTTTTTGACTTCCTTGGCTATCAAAAGCAAGGAGGCTGTATTCATATCTGCCGTTCTTGTTTTTCATCGCTTCGTTACTGTTGATTTGTGCATAATATATCGTCTTCCCTTCCGGGTTGTCCGGCGCTATTCTTTCCGGAGCAAGGATGAAAACACCGAATGCGACGACGGCTGCGAACAACAGCACGGCGATAAGGATTATTTTTTTCATTGCAGGTTCCCCTTCTGGCGCGAATTAGGCTTGTATGACATCATTCCTTTGCAGGCTGCGAATGGAGAGACTAGTGAACAGTACGATATAAATGCCGCTGATCACATAGAATTGGAATAGCTCCGCACCATTAAGACTCTCCTGACTGAGTACACCCATACCAATCGTTAGCATGGAATACGGCAGCAGCATGCCGAACTTCGCGACATACAGCCCCAATCCAAGGAAAACAGCGCATAAGCAGATGCCGATTGGTGCCGCAAAGCTGCGGATTCGCAGCGAGAGCACTAGCTGGATGGCAGCTATCGCGAGAGAGGATATCCATCCTCGAAAGACCCATCCTATCGCATCAGAAGGAAAGGCCGAGGAGATGCCAAGCAAATGTCCCATACCGAAATAGAGCATGAAAAATATCAACTGAACAAATAACAGGAGCGCTCCAATGACAATCAGCTTGGCTATGATGACGCTGGCAATGGATACAGGGGCTGTCAGTACAGCATTCCAGTTCCGGTTTATATGCTCTAGTCGGCATGCATAGGCACAACAGATAGCGATTAGCACAGGGAGGAAGAACATGCCGTAAAAGAGAGCAGCTTGCGTCCACAAGCTGTACCATTCCTGCTGTAGAACCTCTCGATTGAAATAATAATTCGCGCAGCCAATCACGAGACTAATAACGGGAAGAACCACAAGAATGATCCAAATTCGAGAATGCCGCAGCTTCAGGACTTCAGCGGAAACGCTTCGTAACATATCGATTAACCTCCTATACTTCCTTGCGAGAAACATGTATATTGCCTGCCGCGTAACATGCGGCAGCGATGAGCAGCACTGCAGCTATCAGAACGGGACTTGGCGGCTGCATCACGTATGTTGCGCTTTTCTCTGTATATAGATAGGTGACGGGAGATAGTCCGGAATAGTAAGACCATATAAATATCCGGCGTACGAATGCAGGAAATAGGTCTGCTGTCATGCCAATAAAACCGCCTATCATACCTAGGGACAGGGCAAAGGATTGATTCTTTACGATAAGGGAAATCCACTGCTGCAAGGCAACGATGGCCATGCTTGTCAGAAGTGCTCCTCCAATATGCAAAATGAGCAGCCGCAACGGGATCGAATCGAAACCGTTCATCATGCCGAACGCGAAAATGATGCCAGCCTGCAGGACGAGGTACAGGCAGAGAATTGATGCAGCGCATATGAATTTGGCCGCATAGATGCTGCTCCGATTCATATTCGTTGCCATTAACAGCTTCCATGTGTTTCCTTTGTGCTCCATGTCGCACAAGCGCGATACGACGATAGCCGAGATAATCGGGAGAAATAAGCCGTTCATGGAAGCTGTTGTTGCAATTATCGTTTTCCAGTCTGCGCTGCTGGGATTTCGAGCGATCGACATCGTTGTTGATACCAACGCCCATAGCATTTCGGCACCCAGAAATAAGGCTGTCATTGCGAAGATACGTTTGCGGCGAAGCTTGAAATATTCTAGGGACAAAGCTCTAATCATAAGCTTTTCTCCCTTCCGGTAAGCTCCAAGAATATATCCTCCAGTGTTCTTTTGCGTTCTTCGATCCGAAGAACATCAATACCGCTCAGCACGAGTTCCTTATTCAGCCTCGCCACTTGTTGATCGCTCATATGCTCGATTTGTAAGCATTCGTCCTGCAGGTTGGCCATATAGCCCTGAGTTTGCATCCATGCTGCGGCTGCGGCATTATTGCCCGTTCGAATTGCGAGGGACGAACTATTTCGCTCCTGCAGCGTCTCTATTTTCCCTTGGTAGAGTAGATTTCCGTCATTAATAATGCCAACGGAGGTGGCGATCTGCTCAATTTCAGAGAGCAGGTGGCTGGAAAGAAGCACGGTAATTCCGTACTGCCGCGGCATTGATTTAATCAGCTCGCGAATCTCCCCGATGCCTGCAGGGTCTAACCCGTTCGTAGGCTCATCCAATATGAGCAGCTTGGGGTAGGAGATAAGAGCCATAGCTATGCCCAGCCGTTGCTTCATGCCGAGTGAGTAATGCTCTACTTTTTTGTTTTTCTGGTTTTCAAGTCGGACAATTCTCAGTGCCTCATCTATATTTTTTCTCGGAACCCCGCGTAATGTCTGCATGACCCTCATATTTTCAAGTCCAGTCAAATGAGCGTAATAAGAAGGAGATTCAATCAAGGAACCGATCTGATTAAGGATGGAACGCCGATGTTTGCCGAGCTCTTGACCGAATAGGGTGATGCGGCCATCGGTGGGCTTGGCTAGACCAAGCAGCATCTTCAAGGTTGTGGATTTTCCCGCCCCATTCGGGCCGAGGAAGCCGTATATTTCGCCTTCTGGAACCTCAAGGTCAATTTTGTTCACCCGACATACATGGTTATAAAATTTCGAAAGGCCGCAAGTAGCAACGACGGGTTGGGTATTCATCGAGGATCTTCAACTCCATTTCGTATCATTCAAATTATGATTTCATGCTTCAACTGTAATTCCCGAACCTTTCATAAGGCTGAAATTTACCTTACGCCAACCTTAAATGACGGTGTATGTAAGAAAGATGAGAAAAAGTTGAGACGAAGGAACCGGGCTTCTGAATTATAGTAAAGGCAACAAGAAAGTACTCTCGAATGTACGAGGTTGATGATGAGAGGAACAGGTGGAACAGATATGGGAGATGGAGGAGTAGATATGAGTTCAATGTCGAAAAAACAAGTGGTCGTTCGTGTCGAGGACATTATCGAGCAGCTAGGGTTAGATGAGGGGGCCGTTCTGGAGGAATTGCGGGAAGAGGTCAAGATACATAAGGAGGGCCTTAAGGCTGAGATGTATTGAATCATCAGCCCAAGGCCATGCTGTGCTGTTAATGAAGTCCCTTGCTTTTCATCATCTCGGTAATATTTTGAACAGCCTTGTTTAAATAGCGATAATAGGTGGCGCGGCTCATATTGCAGGCAAGCGAAGCCTCGATGTGATTATGAGGATGCAAGTTGTAGGCCGTATTTAGGAGAAGCAGATCCTGCTCTTGAAGGCGGTATGTGTTGTGCTCAAGGATAGATAGCAAGCGTGCTTGCAGAGCGACTCCGTTCGCAATTGTAGGAAAGAAGCGGGTATAGTGATTTAGTTTGCCGGGCTCGTGCAGGCAGGACAGCATTTTCCGAACATCTTGTACGGTGATCGTGCTTTCTTGCTCGCTGGACACGCTTGTCTGCTTCGAGAAGAAGGACATGATCCATTCCCCGAATCGTTCTTGTCTGAGATCAAGCTCCAAAATATCCGCTCTTGCGTATGAAGTATCACAATTTCTTGTACGTGTAGGACGAAGCTGGAACCCAACCTGCTGCAGGAACGTCTTCAAATTCGGATTGGTGGCAACCAGCACTGCGCGGGAGCCTTGACCGAGTAAGGAGAGCCGATCTCGGGTAAGCAGGCCGACGATCTCTTCTCGAGTGAACATGGGATGCTTGTCTGTAGCTGCTGCTAAGACAGCGTAGTACGTATCCGCCTGATCCGCGCTACAGGCCAGTTCCTCGGCCGCTAAGCATTCGTGAAGTTCGGAAGGTATGTATTGTTCCATCAGTCGGCTTGTATCCCGATGCATAAGCAGCAACATGAACATGCCGATAGGCTTGCCATCCGCTTCGCGCAGAACCACAATACTCTCTGGAAATTGTTCAACGAGTTCATCCATAAATTGATGGTAGATACTACGCTGCCATGGATCGATGCTGTAGTCGCACCACTGATCCAGCAGCTCATGCAGCACAGGCAAATCGGCTTCGGTCACAATTTCGAGCGGCGAGTCTGGCGAGTCTACCGTCCAGTCTGCATACAGGCGATCAGATTGGAGGGTATCCTTGCACAAATAGAGCAGCTTAGCCGCTATTTCGCGCCGATGATGAAGATCTACATGGCGAAATTGCTGATAGAGAAGCTTGGCTGCCTTCGTTCGAAGCTCTTCCAATCGCTCGGGCTCTCTTGCTCGGAAATCCCGATGCAGATGCATTCGGGCAATATCATGCAGAGCAATGCCATCAGGAACTGTTCGAATAAAAGACATGCTCTGCAGCAGCCGATATTGCTGAATCGTGACAGGGCGCCCCAGGAACTTCGAGAGCATCTCTTGGTTGGCTTGCTGCAGCACGATCAATGCATCGACGCATGGCTGAACTTCATCGGTTGTGAGTTCACGCAGTAAATGGGCGCTGATCGTCTGAGAGACAATACTCGTATCCTTGTTCGACAGCTCTTGTTTCTTTTGAACCGCTTCTACTGCAAGTGCCAGACCGAGCGGGTGGCCATCTGAGCTCCGAGCAATTTCTCCACTTATCTCCTTCGAGAATGCACCTGTGTGTGAAATATAGTCCATCGTCTCCGCAAACGAAAAATGGGCCAGCGGCAATTCGGTAATGTGTCTCCCCCTGTGCGGATTCGTTTTCCATACAAGTGGAATAGGGGAGCGTGAGGCGAATACGAGGAGGACACCCTGTGACGACATCTTCGGCCAAAATGCATTCATAATCCAGCCTTCCAGCAGTGATATATGCTCGGAATTGTCAATAAAGATAGCGATTCGATGGGAAGCTTGAGCAGAAATAAGTACTTCGAGCGGATCGACATGCTGACGATTATAACGTTCTAATTGAATGGCTGACGCTAAATATTCGAAAAATCCTACGGGCGTCGTCAGGCATGAACGTCCGTCCAGCCAGATGCTCGTCCAATGTCGTTGTTGAACAGCAAGCATCATCTCCGTCATGAGCGAGCTCTTACCTATGCCGCCCATGCCAGATATGTATAGAATACGGGAAGGGGCTTGGGGGTCGTCGAGCCAGTCGATGACGTGACTCATTTCTTTGCTGCGCCCGATGAATGGTTTGGTATGTTCCAACCAATGGAGCTGCACGGTATCGGCTGCGCCTCCTTGTGATTCATTTATATCTCATGTTAACGATTCCCTTCTCATCTGGCAATATCGATAAGATGACCGACTGCTCCATATTCGTGATCGCCAAGAGCCGGATCGTAGCGTGGGCGAATGGTTGTAGAGGATGAATCATGATCTCTTTGTGAGGTATTTACATATTCTTTGAATCATTGGTAACATTGGATGTAGCTGTAATGCCAACACAAATACCAATACACTGCCTATGCAGCTTGGCGTTACAATTAAGGGCTACCGGGCAGCTCTCATTGTCATGATCGATAACTTACGAGGAGTAACCAATGTACGTGTAGTTGCGACAGGCAGTTCCGAGGGTTTGATCTTCAATTTCGATTGGGGTGCTGCGGACGATTTCGCATCCTCTGTAGAGAGCATACTTGAGGAGTATATTATAGATTAGCTTTAAAATCGTAACTGTGTAGAACCGAGCGGTATCAGGAGTATTTCCTGAGCTTCCTCGGTTCTTTTTATTATATACATGAACTGTGGGTCTATAATGGTTTTAAATATATTTATCTAGATGACGGTGTAGTAACGAGTATTCAAGATTAGTTTTCTTTATTAGTAATGAACCGAGAGGCAGATGGGATTTATCCTGTTTGCCTCTTTTTTGCTCGGCAAACTTATCGTTATATTCGGGAGATGCCACGAAGGCTAACTGCACGCATTCGAGAGCATATTGCCTGCTGTGGAACGCGTGCTTTTTATTTGCCAGGGAAGGAGGAGGTTATAGTGATAAACAGAAAATGTATTGCTCACCAATAGTACCCTTGCATCTTTGTCCAGTGTCGGTGAATCCGGTCTTGATGTACAACCGTTGCGCGGGGATATTTTTATGATTCACAGCCAGTACAATTTCGTTGCAATCCGGAAAATGTTCAGGTATAAAGCTCTTCAAAAGCTCTAACCCTGTTGAAGCATATCCCTGCCCCTGCTTCGCATAATCGATAGAGAAAGACGTAAGCAGCAGCGCTTGTGGATTCTCGGAATATTCCTGAACTCTTGCATTCTTATTCAATACAAAAAATCCTACCGGTTGATTGCCAGCTGTTATGACGATAGGGTGCTGACCATCAGAAGTATCCAATCGTTGATTCGGCATTGCAGCAAACTGTTTTTGCTCCGCAGGAAGTTGATAGGAGTGGAGTGCCTCCAAATATGCAGGTTTGTAAAATTGCAATTCTACTGTAACCTGTTTCATCTTCTCGATTTCACCTCAACTTATACAGGAATTTGGATGTAACCTTTTTGGAATCAGTGTAGCAATTTGAATGCACATTCTCAATGTAAACCTGAATCAAGGAAGCAACTTATCTCCGATGAAAAAGGAACCTTTTCGATATGGAGAGGATAATATTCCCTCCTTGTTGAATGTAAGGACAAGAGTTGTTGGTTATAGAGCTCCGTCTCGTTGCGATTCGAGCTGCATCTAACATTCGATATATCCGATCATTCGAAGGAGATGGAATGTAGATGAAGATGATAGACTTAAGCGTACCAATTAGTCCGCGCATTTTCGAGCCGCTTCCGGCTAAGATTGAATATTCCAGCCACAAGGAAGGCGCCCAGCAGGCGGCTGCCATACTTGGACTTAAGCCAGACGATTTTCCAGAGAGCCAAGCCTGGGCTACCGAAACGGTAACGTTGAACACGCATGCCGGTACACATGTTGATGCGCCTTGGCATTACTGGCCGACCTCGGAAGGCAAACCGGCAAGGACGATCGATGAGCTCCCGCTAGAATGGTTCTTCTCGGATGGCGTGCTGCTTGATTTTAGTCAGAAACCTTCCGGTTATGAGATTACGACGAACGACTTAATCGCCGAGCTGGAGCGAATCGGCTACAAGCTGAAGCCTCTGGACATCGTCTTGATCCGTACAGATGCGGACAAGCGCCTCTATGAGGAGCATTATGCATTTCTGCATGCCGGCGTATCTGCGGAGGCGACGCGCTGGCTGATTGATCAGGGCATTAAAGTAGTTGGAACGGATGGCTGGGGATGGGATATACCATTAAACCTGCAAGCTGAGGCCTATAAGCGTGAGCCGAAGGATGGGGTTCTGTGGGCAGCTCATTTCGTTGGCCAAGAGCATGAATATTGCCGGATTGAGAAGCTGGCGAATCTGGAGCAGCTGCCAGAGCCAACCGGATTTAAAGTATGCTGCTTCCCAGTAAAAGTCGAAAAGGCAAGCGCAGGCTGGGCGCGTCCAATTGCTATTTTCGAATGAACGACAACAGGACTGGAATCGGATTACAGGTAAGAGGTTCAGGAGATCGCATTTCCATTTCACAACTGGACCTTTGAATACCGACCATACCGACCCATATTATGTCTCGAGGGGAACGGGCATGGTGCTGGAGCATATTACTATAGATGATAAGGAGAAACTTACTTCATGTCGATCATAATTCATGCCATTTCTTATGAACGTGTTAAAGAATTAGCAGCCTTTATTGCTCGATTGAATCGAGAGAAGCAGCATCATGTTGGATTTTGTGGGGATCAGGAAGACGAAATTGCGGGCACGCTTTCCGAGGAGTTCTCTGATCTTGAGTTAGATACATCCTTCGTGGTTGCCTATGAACATGAACGAATCATTGGAGCCCTCGGCTTTGATGTCGACCTAGAACGCGGTGTGGCAGAGGTATGGGGGCCGTTCATCGATGAGGAATCGAGATGGAACGACATTGCACATGAGCTGTGGAGAGCGGGAATGAAGCAACTCGGTGACAAGGTAACGACACTGCACAGCTTCTATAATGAGGAGAACAAGCGGGCTCTGCAATTTATGGATGGCATACCGTCAGCATATTTACATTCCCATCTGGTGTTGAAATGTACGCGCTCATCATTTGCCTATGCGCCGGCCCATACCCTACAGGGGATCACACCGGACTATGTAAATGCATTTATTGCACTGCATGAGGCCTCATTCCCGAACACATATTACAGCGGACAAGAAATTATGAACCGGCTTCAGGACGACCATCGAATCTTTATTGCTGTGGATAGCAGCCAGAGCTTGCTTGGCTACGTATATGTGGAAGCAGACTGCGAAGCGCAGGAAGGAAATATCGAATTCATTGCTGTATCACCGCATGCGCAAGGACAAGGTCTCGGTACTTCACTGATACAAGAGGCATTGCGTTTCCTGCTCCTAGACAGGAAGATTGACGAAATCTCCTTATGTGTGGAGGAAGAGAATGGGAAGGCAATTTCCCTCTATCAGAAGGCAGGTTTTCAGCAGAAGCATCGGCTATTGTTTTATAAAATAACCCGATAAATATATGGATAATCCACAATAAACCCAATTAACCTTCACTGGATGTTGACCCTTATAAGGTGCGGCATGCGTGGAGGTTTTTTGATTGGGAGAATGATGAACAATACCTTACTTTAAATTGTACATTGCTTTATAAGGTATAGATCGTATATACTGTTCCTGTACCTAATAAAGTAAGGTATCAGCGAGGAGTGACTTTGTTGAACGTAGATAAGGAAATATTGCGCGGTTACATTGATACGATCATCCTGAGTCTGCTGTATCATCAGGATTTGTACGGATATGATTTAAGTAAGGAAGTGAAGAAGCAGAGCCAAGGTTCCTTCGAACTGAAGGAAGGCACGCTGTATCTCTCCTTCAAGCGTCTTGAGAACAATGGATACGTGACAAGCTATTGGCAAGAGGGAAGTGCAGCAGCTCGGAGAAAGTACTATCATCTCACCGAATCGGGCAGAGCCTATTTGAGTCATAAGAAGGCAGAATGGCTCTTTATGAAGCAATTAATGGATCAATTTTTAGAAGGAGTGGAATGATCATGACGATGAGCAAAGATACAGAACATAAAATGAAGCAGTTCATTAAGCAAAATACACAATTAAACATGGCGGGCAGCGATGAACTAACATACTTTGAGAAACTGGTTCAAAAAGCGAACGCTACGTTAGGAGAAGCGAAGAAGCAGGCAGCCAAATTCAAATGGACATCACAGAAAAATCGGGAAGCGCAAGAAGATCTGATGGGTTATATGTCCGATTACATTCAAGACCTTGTGGCCGAAGAGGGAATCTCTGAAGCGGATGCATTCGAGCGTGCGAAGGCCGCGTTCTCTGTGGAGAACCCAGATAATCCGCTGCTGCACAGTGAAGCGAAATGGCTGCATTATGGGGAGCCTGCTGTTGCGGAGGCGATAGGCCTCTACTACGGCGCGTTCATGTTCATTGGCTTAGCACTTGGTGCGCTTGTTGGCGTTATTCTGCAAATGGTCGTCCTGAAAGAGGGGATAGGCGTGCTGTTCTTTATCGTCACAGGTATTGGCCTAATGCTTGGCTTGGCACTCGGAATGATGAAGAATGCGCAGATCAGCTTGGGGCGGGATCGAATAGAATAAGCTCGCAGTTCATGTGGAGCCAGAGGAACCGGAATGAGTGACTTTCATTCCGGTTTTTTCATGGAGTGCGCCTAGCTCATCCTAAGCGGAACAGACTATACATGAATGCATTCCTAATTAGGTTTGACTAAGAGGGTATCGCTTACTGGCTAATATGGATTGCATCAATTCAGTGGTTATGGACATTTATACTCATTCCAATGGCTGATAAACTCACATCATAATCATAAATTCAATAGAGGTGAAGCCATGAATGGAGTACGTTACAAAATAAGAGAAGTGTTGGATAAGAGCAAAATTGAGTCATTTCTACGCCAAGCTCGAATTGGGCATCTTGGAATGGTCGATGGTCATCTGCCGTATGTTGTTCCTCTTAATTTCGTTTGGACAGATGGGAAGCTTTATTTCCATGGAGCCACTGGTGGGAGAAGAAATCAGGTTATAGGTGAAAACCCGGAGGTCTGCTTTACGGTTTGTGAAGAGTACGGGACGATTACAGATCCAGTACCAGCCAAGACGGACACAGCGTATATGAGCGTAATGATTTTTGGAAAGGCAGAGCCTATCGCCGATCTGGATGAAGCTACATACATGCTGCAGGAAATGATTGATAAGTATGTGCCTAGTTATTATAATCGTCCATTACCCAAGCAGCACGTGGACAAATACCGATCAGCCGTATTCGGTGGTCCGGTTCAGGTGTATCGAATAGATCCACATCATATCACCGCCAAAGAAAATCCGATTGAAGAGGGGAAAATGTTTGAGCCTGGAAAAACGGTGTAAAGAGGGAAAAGACATGGGCCATCTAGTTGAGGAGAATCTCAGAACTGTGAGGCAGCAGATGGAGTTGGCTTGCCAAGCATCCGGCCGCAAGATAGAGGACGTGAAGTTGTTGTTGGCGACCAAAACCGTACCGCTTGAAAAATTGCAGATGGCCATACAGGCGGGGGAGACTCTATTTGGGGAAAATAAAGCGCAAGAACTTCGGGACAAATTCCCGCTTATGCAGCTATCTAATCAGGTGGAATGGCATTTTATCGGACATTTGCAAACGAATAAAGTGAAGGACGTTGTTAAATATGTTACGCTCATTCATTCTGTAGACCGTTTGAAATTGGGGCAGGCTCTGAACCATCAACTCGTCAAAGAGAACAAGACTATGGATATTCTGGTGCAAATCAACACCTCCTACGAAGAAAGTAAATTTGGTGCTTCTCCGGAAACGGCACTGGAGTTGGTGGAACAACTGTCCCAGTTCGACACGTTGAATGTGAAAGGCTTAATGACGATTGGAAAACTAAATGCCACAAACGACGAGACCCGGCACTGCTTCCGATTATTAAAATCGATTCAAACCCAAGTTAGGGAGAAAAAGTTACCACGTGTAGAAATGGACATCCTCTCGATGGGCATGTCTGGTGATTTCAAGGTGGCTATCGAAGAAGGGGCTACTATCATCCGCGTAGGAACAAGCGTATTCGGGCAACGTTACTTGCCGGACAGCTATTACTGGAACGAAAACGCGCGCCAGGACGATTAGGAGAGAGACAGTAGAGCGCTTATCAACACAAATTTTCTACATGGTTGTTGTGAGCAAGTCAAGGTCGTGAAGGGGATGCTGGCTTATAAAAGCATCCCCGCTAGACGATAAATCCCTTCTTCAATGGCTGTTTCTTCTACTTTAGCAAAACCGAGTACCCAACCTTTTCGATCGCTTTCCAAGCAATACGTGCTAAGCGGGTAAACGCGGATTCCGTTTTCGAGCGCTAACTTTGTCACGGCTTCCTCGTCAAACGATTGATCAGCCTCAAGAAGCATATGCAATCCCGTTTCTACGCCGCTGAGTGTGAAGTGTTCGCTCAGACCAGTTGCGATAATAGCCTTCGTCATGGCTTCATGTCTACGACGATATACATTCCGAACTCGTCTCATATGACGCATAAAATGACCATGCTCGATAAAATGAGTAAGTGTTAATTGCTCCATAATCGGCAGATGCCGATAGGTTAATTCATGGACTTGGGCAATTTGACGAATGGCCTCTTTGGGTCCGACAATTGCCGATAACCGAATGCCAGGAGCGACCATTTTGGAGTAACTCATCATATATAGCGTGTTCTGAGGTCGCTGACTGAACAGCGTTGGGAGCGGGTCACCACGATATCGAAATTCACTATCGTAATCATCCTCAACAATCCAGAACCTCTGCTCAGCAGCCATATGTAACAATTGCTGCCTGCGCGGCTCCGACATAATTGCTCCAACCGCACACTGGTGCGATGGCGTAACATATACAAGTTTGGACTCAGGATGAATGCGGTCAACGCATAGTCCGTGTTCGTCAACCGGAACGGATTCAACTTGCATGCGCCGATACTTCATCACCATCCAGGCAGCAGGGAAGCCGGGATCCTCAACCGAAACCGTTTCTCCTTGCTGTAACAGAGCTTGGGCAATCAAATCAATGCTATGCTGTGCGCCTGAGGTCAAGATGATTTGATCGACATCCACATGAACTCCCCGTTCAAGCGACAAATAACGTTGAATCTGCTCTCGCAGCGGTAGAAATCCATATGCATTTCCGTAAGCCCAATTGTCTAGGTCTGTTTCTGTAGAGGCGTGCAAAAAGGAGTGTCTCCAATTTTTTCGGAAATGCTCGTCTAGGTATGGCTCATGAGGAGTGAAATCGATCACTACTTTACGATGATCTTTGTTTCCAAACCAACTGTGTAAATGGCCGATTCCCGTGTTTAATGATGGCAATTCAGGAGGGATTGGTCCCCCAGTGGCAGCATCTTCAGAAGGACGAGTCGCATATGTCCAGTCACTAACTCTTGTTCCACCGCGACGAGAGGTTATGGTATACCCGCGGCTGAATAATTCCTCGTAAACAATCTGTATGGTTGAGCGGGAAACACCAATTAATGGAGCAAGTTCACGAGTAGGGAGCAGTAATTCCCCGGGAGGCCATTTTCCGGTTGTAATATTATGAATCGCTTGATCCAGAAGCTGCTGCCAGATGGGCCGTTTATCGTTTCGATTTATCTGTAACATTCAGACAACTCCCGCGTTTTTGGCGTAATTATGGATTGCTATAATGACTCAACTATGGATATTAACCTATTAACCAGCAATCCATTGATTGGTATACTAGCACGACAATTGTTAATTGTGCAACACAATAGGATTCTCTTCTTAGAGCGAAATTTCAGATTTATCAATAATGAAATAGGCAGACAGAGAGGATGATGATCATGAAATACTTGGAGCAGCAAGACAAAGCGGTGGCTAATGCTATTCGGCAAGAACTTGCACGCCAGCAGGATAAAATAGAACTGATTGCATCGGAGAATTTTGTAAGCCGAGCTGTCATGGAAGCCACAGGTACAGTGCTAACCAACAAATATGCTGAAGGGTATCCGGGAAGAAGATATTATGGCGGATGTGAGTATGTAGATAGGATTGAGGAACTTGCTATTCACCGTGTTCAAGAGCTATTTGGCGCTGAACATGCCAATGTACAGCCACACTCCGGCGCACAGGCCAATATGGCGGTATATTTTGCATCAGTCAAGCCTGGTGACACGATATTGGGCATGAACTTATCCCATGGCGGCCATCTTACACACGGGAGTCCGGTGAATTTTTCCGGAAAATTCTATAATTTTGTTTCTTATGGTGTCGATGAACAGACAGGGCGCATTGATTATGACCAGGTGCGAAAGCTCGCTCATAAGCATCTTCCGCGCATAATCGTGGCTGGTGCCAGCGCCTATCCACGAGCGATCGAATTCGAGTTGTTTGCCCAAATTGCGGCTGAAGTCGGGGCTCTTTTCTTTGTAGATATGGCACATATTGCGGGAATCGTTGCAGCAGGACTGCATCCTAATCCGGTGCCGTACGCACACTTTGTTACGACGACAACGCACAAAACGTTAAGAGGGCCAAGAGGCGGTGTCATCATGTGCCGTAAACCATGGGCGCAAGCCATTGATAAAGCGATATTTCCTGGAACGCAAGGCGGCCCGCTTATGCATGTTATCGCGGCAAAAGCGGTGGCGCTAGGCGAGGCATTGCAACCGGATTTCAAAACGTATATAGCAAAAACGCTTGAAAATGCTAACGTATTGGCGGAGTCGCTAATGAATGAGGGGTTAACTGTTGTAACGGGAGGAACAGATAATCATATTATTTTGGTTGATTTGCACACAATTGGACTTACGGGCAAAGAAGCAGAATCCATACTCGATGAAGTGGGGATTACAGCGAATAAAAACGCAATTCCTCATGATACGGCGAGCCCGTTGGTAACGAGTGGCATTCGCTTCGGAACTCCTGCAATGACTTCAAGAGGATTAGGACCCGAGGAGATGAAAGAAATTGCCCGGCTTATTGGACTGGTCTTTAAAAATCCCAAGAGTTCGACGATTAAAAGTAAAATACTAGAAAGTGTACGTGAAATGACGTCTCTGTTTCCTTTATATGAAGGACTTCATTCGTTAGATAGCATCTAATTTCGCTTCATTATAGGAAGTCCAGATATGTGGAAACCTCACGTCCGGTCTAATGATAAGGGGCTGGGAAGCCAGCCCTTTGCTCTACTCCATTACAGCGACGATTCGTTTTTATGTTTATGGCGGAATGTCTTATTCTTCGCTCGATTTCCGCATGCCTTCATCGAACACCATCTCCCCGTTCCGGGTCTGGATCGATCCACAAATACCCACTGGCAATCCTCCGCTGTACATACACGTATGCGATGCCACATCTTCGTTCGTCTCAGTTCGTACACAATAATGAGTAGTTGAGCTAATCCTTTAGCTGCATTTACTTGCAGAGGCACAAGCTGCTCTCCATTCTCCTGGAACACGAGCCCGAACTGGAAATTCTTCGTAAGCTGCTCCAGCTTAGCCTGTTCTACATTTCCATCGTGCTCGTTGTTCACTATTGTTTTGCGAAGTTCATTGCGAAGCTCGCACGCCAATTGCAATTCTTCCTCTGAAGCAGCAATATCTGATTCTGTGATAAGCTGGTGCTGCAAGAGCCACTCGACTAAACGGCTAGGCACTGTTAAATGCTCGATCCCGGGATCTCCCTCGTACCGCGTTCGTCTATCCTGTGTATTGAAGAAATCAGCAATCATTTCAAGCTGATCGTATCCACTCGTCATCTGCTCAACCGCTCCTATTGACACATCGCATGCTAACCATTAGGATTTATTTACCAGTTAGCTGACTGTTTAAAGTATTTTAATGGTTTTGTCCGTGCTTTATTTCTTATTACGTGCTTTATGACTTCAATAACAGTGTATCACTAGGTTGTTCTAAATTATAGATTTGATGAACTCGCGGCCGAGCCTTCCCAAGTCTTTTCTATCTATTCTCGTATTTATTCTGCCAAGGAGCGAAGATAACGATGAACATGAATCCTTTCACGGTATGTATTCCTGACGAAGAGATCGAACAATTGAAGCAGAGACTCCAAATGACGAGATGGCCGGATGAAATTCCAGGAGCAGAATGGAATTACGGGATTCCGATATCGTATATGAAGGATATTGTTCATTATTGGCTGCACGATTTCGATTGGCGCATGGTGGAACAGCGTATCAATTCCTTCTCTAATTACAAAGCGACAATTGACGAGAATGACATTCACTTTGTGTACGAAAAAGGGAAGGGAAGTCGCTCATTACCGATTCTAATTCCCCATGGCTGGCCAAGTACATTTTATGAGATGCTGGATCTGATACCGTTTTTGACACAGCCGGATAACGATGGAAGCAATGATTCCATCTCCTTCGATGTCATTATTCCTTCGATCCCGGGGCATGGGTTCTCGAGTATACCTTTGGAGTCGGGTTATGAGGATAGACAGGTCGCGAATGTGCTGGTCAAGTTGATGGAGGGGCTGGGCTATGAGCAGTTCGGGGCACATGGGTATGATTTGGGAGCGAGCGTGCTTGGCTTGCTAAGCTTGGATCATCCGGAGAAGGTCATTGGGTATCATACGACATCACCGGGGAATCCGAGTCCTTTTATTGGTAAAGGCATGGAGATGTCTGAGGCTGAGCGGGCCTTTCTTACATGTGGCGATCAGTGGTATCGCGAAGAGGGCGGATATGCGCATCTATTGGGGACGAAGCCACAGACCGCAGCGTATGGACTGCATGATTCGCCTGTAGGTCTGGCAGCCTTTATTCTGGAAAAGTGGTATTACTGGACGGTATCTGAAAAGGGTGAGCCGTTGAACCAATTCAGAAAGGACGATTTGCTGGCAAATGTCTCGATCTACTGGTTTACCCAGACGATCAACGCGGCGAACCGCTATTACTATGAGGGCAGACATATCAGGTGGCCGGGCGAAGGAGAGATCTGCAATGTGCCGCATGGCGTTTCGCTAACGAAGACGCAGCCTCATGAGCGTCCGCCGCGAGAATATGTGGAGCGCTTGTTCCCGAACATTCTGCAGTGGCAAGAACTGAATGCAGGGGGGCATTTTGTTGCGCTGGAGCAGCCTGGGCTGGTTGCAGAATCGATACGTTCATTTTTTAAAACCATTCAATATTAGATCATTAGATCATAGTAATAGACCCAGTGAAGGGGGAAGTAACTCCTCTGATATCATTGGGTCTTGTTTGTTGTTGTACATAATTGCAAGATAGATTAAAAAAACGTATGAACTAAAAGGGGAATATGGTAATTTATACAGGTGTAGACATAAAATTTAGTGAGAGAACTTTTTTACAATCGTTCCGTTGCTATAAGGAGGAAGGTGGTCGAATTGAAAAGAAGGCTGATCCTACTTGTAGCAACAATATGTGTTTTTCTCGTTACTTTTCTGATATGGCGGAGTCATTCAGAATCAAATGATTTCTCATCAATGGAGGGGGAGATCATGATCATGCAGCAAATGAAGCCGACTGAAACACCTATGTACAAGTTTAATCTGCAGACAGATGCTCTTTTACCGTTTCATAATAATTTTTTCGAACCGCGTTATAGTGTTAATAATGGGAATAAGCTTCTTGCTGTCATTCAAATCGGGTTCTTTTTACCACACAAGATGAACAAAAGTCTCCGCACATTATGTCGTTCAATCTTACGAATCATCAACTAGATGAGTATAAATCGAATGCTTCTAATCCCTCACTTTCCTACAATAAAAAATATATTGCATATCAGCAGAGTAACGAAACGAACGTTGTCCATATTGATTCCATAACAGGTAATGATCATTCTACGATACGGGTTGATACGCAAGGTGTGCTGCCATATAAACCATCTCCTGATGGAAAATACCTATTAACCAATATGTATACGAATAGCATTTCTAATGTAGTTATTATTCATATTCCTACTACTAAGATAAAAACTCTTTTACGTTCAATCTGGGCAGAGTATCTGGATTGGAAGTTGTAGCACTCGGTAGTGGGTGTACTCAAGAGAAGAGCATATTGCACGTCCGCGAAACCTCTTTTCGGTATCTAGTTTAATTAGGCCGGGAAGAGGTTTTTTGTATTTGTATCATACATAATATAAATGTTGCTGAGAAATATTGTTTGAAGTTCAAATTTTATACTATAATTTGAATTAGGACTTGTGTCGCAATCGAAATGGTTCTGTAGGAGGGATCGTGAAAGCTTCTCAATTACACGGGGAAATAAAAAATCGAAAGGATGATTTTTGTAGTGTTGAGCAGCGGTAAATTTGTAAATAGATTCATGCTGATAATTTACATGCTAACCCTTCTTGTGTTAGGCCTATTTTTTATACCTAAGTTCAATCCGATTTCAATCAGTCCTGTGAAAGAAGAATTGCAGGATGGAAAAAAACATAGCTATTGTGATCAATAGTTTGAGTTTTCCGTTTCCGGCAGGTTTGGATGAAAATCATAATCCTTATTTGGATTATATTAAAAAAAATGTCGGATTCAATGTCCGTGTTGAACTGCCGCCTGTACCCAGTTATGAAAAGATGATCGACACCATCATTTCGATGGAACAGAATCATCCCGATATGATCAACATCAATTCCCCAATCCAATTTGCCAAATTCGTAACGCAAAATAAGCTCCAGCCTCTCGATCATTGGATAGACGCATACGGAGCAGATTTGAAGCGTCTCATACCGGAAGAATTATGGAACCGCGTTCGGTATAACGGCTCAATTTACGCTATTCCGAGTGGCCAGTTGGTGAAGGCGAATGAAGTTATCTACATCCGCAAAGATTGGCTGGATAAACTGAACCTGCCGATACCCGTAACGCTGGAAGATTATAAGGCAGCAATAAAAGCATTTTCGGAAGGCGATCCTGACGGAAACGGAAAGAGAGATACATACGGATTTACGATGATGAAGGATTTGTATCATTCTTCACCGCTTTTTGGGGCATTCGGAGTGCAATTGAATCAATGGACGGAACGTGAAGGTAAGCTCGTCTATGGCAACGTTTTGCCAGAAATGAAGGAAGCGCTATCATTCTTTGCCGAGTTATATCGGCATGGATGGATTGATCCGGATTTCCCTATTTACCGCAGTAATGTTATGAACGAGAAAATAATAGAAGGAAAGGTCGGAATGTTTTCCGGAGCTTGGTATGATTCGCGGGGGGTTATTGCTCAAAGCCTGAAGAAAGATCCGCAAGCGAATTGGATAACTATTGACTATCCGATCGGCAAGAAAGGGAAGCAGGGAGTAGGTGCATTGAATCCAGTCTTCGGGTACCAAGTGGTTCCAAAAGGGAGCAGTCATGGTCGCGAAGTCATTCAATTTTTAAATTTCATTGCAGGTAAAGGCAGAACCTCAATAGTTCTGGGATTTCACAATCAAGTGTGGGATTGGAAAGACGGGAAAATTGTCAGCAAATTTAATGAACATGACAAGCACCTGTACAGAGGCATGTATTCTGCACTGGTAAATGTGGATAAACGGTGGCTGTTGCGTGCACGCAATGATTCCTACGGCAAAAAATTCCGTCTCAACGATAACATTGATAAAATAGAAAAAAATGTCGTACAAGATGCATATGGCGGCCCGCCCCCTCTTACCATGGTAAGAAAATGGAATGAACTTTATTCATTGCAGGAAGTCTTCGTAAAAATCATTCTCGGCCTAGAATCCACGAATTCATTCGACGACTACGTGAAACGATGGTATGAGAGCGGAGGCACACAAGTTACGCAGGAAGTAAACGATTGGCATGAATCGCATAAAAAATAAGGATGTAGCCATGAAACTATACCAACGTGCGCATCATAAGTTTCTGCAAACCTCGCAACTACGTCTCAGCATCTATTTCTTCATCGTGCTTCTGCCGCTGGTTATCATTAGCTTGTACGTCAATAACAGAGCGAACCAAATTATTATTCAAAAAACGACAGAACAGACTCAAGATAAGGTGGAGTCTGTCATGAATAACCTTGAATTGTCATTGCATCATTTTGAGACGTTAACGAATCTAATTGCGGCGAACCACAATATTAATGAGAAGCTGAAGGTAAACGGATCGGGGATGTCGCCTCGTACAATTGTTCAGTACTCTGAGCTGCTGCAAGAGCTTTGGAATATTTCGGCGGTGAGCCTGGTGGCTTCCCAGATCACGATATATCAGATGGAAACCCATACGATGATATCTACGAAATATGGAGGAAAGAGAATTGAATCTGCGACCGAGCGAGAAAGTTTCGCCTATTTAAATCGGCTTGCGGATCAAGCGGGTACGTTCTTGATGTCCCAACCCAAAGAGGGGAAAGAACCAGTAATCGCAGATTTAGTGGAGGCCAATTCCGTATCTCTTGTCAGAAGGCTGAATGCCTTCCCGGATAAGAACAAAGCAAGTTTACTAGTTGTAACTTTACATAAAAATGCTCTCCAGACACTCATAAGCCCGCTGTTAAGCGCCGAGCTGACCAGCTTGCAAATCACGAACAGAGAAGGAGAGTCCATTCTATCCGTTCCCAATGGCGATCCAGAAAAAAACGCGATGGAGATGTGCTCCAAGTCAGCGTGCAATCGTCTAGTTACCCAATCCGGTTGGAGGTTTTTCGGCCGATCGAAGAAATTTATAAAGAAACAAAAACGATGAGGCAATTTACCTATTTGATCATAGCGTGCAGCTTCGTACTTTCCATGCTTATTTCTTGGGGAATTTATAACCGCATCGCTTCCCCTTTAGGCCAATTAAAGAATGCAATGAAGGGCTTAATCGGTGGAGATTACGACATTCGGCTGCATACAAGGCGGAAGGATGAATTTGGTTATTTGATGGACTCGTATAATCGAATGGCTGAGCACCAAAAGCATTTAATTCAAGATCACTATGAGCAGCAGCTTCGCATTGCCCGTACGGAACTTACGTTTTTGCAATCTCAAATTAATCCGCATTTCTTATATAATACGCTGAATTCTATATACTGGACGGCACAAAACTACGAGGCAGAGGAAATAAGCGAGATGGTGCTGAACCTGTCCCACTTTTTTCGATTAAGTCTTCATAAAGGGCAGGATACATTCACGGTAGAAGAAACCATTACACATCTAAGCTACTATTTACGCGTCCAGCAGATTCGTTTTTTACATTGCTTTCAGGTCGTTTATGAGATACACGAAGAAACGAAAACGATACCCGTATTAAAGCTGCTTTTGCAGCCCTTGGTTGAAAATGCGGTTATTCATGGACTCGAGCAGATGAAGAGCAACGGATTGTTAGTCATTTCGAGCTTCCTGCAGCAGGGAAAATTGATGATTACCGTGCAAGATAACGGGAGCGGAATAAGTGGGCAGCGTTTGCAATCCATTTATCAAGTTATTCAGGAAATCGACGGAAAGACGGCTCCTTTTTCTTTTTTGGAATCCCCGGGAAAAGAGCTATATGGCTTGCGCAACGTTTGTTCCAGAATGAAGATGTTCTACGGCTCTGATGCACACATCCGATTCGAAAGCCAGTTGGGAGTTGGTACAACAGTAACTCTTGAGCTGCCTTTATCAAGTACGACAGATGAATAATGGAATAGGGAGAGGATAGCTTGAATCTTCTTATTGTGGAAGATGAAACTAGATTTTTGCAAAATCTGCTTCACATGCCTTGGCAAGATCACGATATTGAAGTAGTAGGGACGGCAAATAACGGTTCAGAAGCTCTCGCTCAGATACGAATCAAGCAACCTGATATTATTTTAATGGATATTCAAATGCCCGAAATGGATGGTCTTTCTTTGGCGTGTCAAGTGGCAAGGGATTATTCAAGTACGAAAATCATCATTCTAAGCGGTCATGACAATTTTTCCTATGCGCAGACGGCGGTGGAGCTTGGCGTATACAAGTATTTGCTCAAGCCTGCTGCTGAAATGGATATTCTCCAGTCAGTGGTGGATGCAGCCCAGTGCATTCAGGCAGAGTTGATGGAACGAACGGGTCAACTAATGGTGCAGGAGCAATGGACGCAGTACCTCCCCGTGCTACATCAGCATACGATTCGCAATCTAGCATATGGACGATATCAGATAGAAGAGCTGAAAGCATCCTGTGTTTCATTAGGGCTTCATATAGATACGGGATCTCGTTATGCGGTAATCGTTCTGGACGTGGACGAATATGCCTGTTCCAGCAATGAAGATGGCATGACCTTGGATAATCTCGTGCATGTTATTCGAGATATACTGCCGACTCCTGATTTTTATGTCTGCACGGAAGAGGATAAGGCCATTATTGTGATAGGGAATACGGGAACGCTGGAACATACTTCGCAGCAGATGCTCGGGATTCACGTTGCGATGGAGAAGCTCATTCGCAACATCAAGCAATGTCTTGGCATTGTCGTAAGTGCGGGAATTAGTGGAGGAACCGGAAAGATAGACGAACTGCTGCCCTTATATATTCAAGCCAAAAAGGCGCTGCAAAATCGGGTCGTTTATGGAACGGGAATCGCAATTCCATATGAAGAGCCGCTTCAAGCCGAAGTCACGAACCGTCCAAATTATGATCACGAGGACAAGCAACTAGAGATGGCTTTGGAGTCGTTAGATCAAGAACTTGCCATGCGAATGATTTCGAACATGTGCGAGGCGGTGAAGAACAACTCTGCTTCGTACGAAATCATGATGGAACAATTAATGTACATCGTTGGTGTATTGACACTCTTTATCCGCAAACGCGGTTGGTCCGTACAGGATGTGACGGGAGCGGATTTTGATTTTCTCTCGAATGTACAATCACTTACGACGCCTGAGCGTATGTACGACGTTTTGCATCGTGCCGTAAGAAGCATAATCTCTTATGCTGAGAGTCATGAAAGAAAGGTTACCCATCCCACTGTTCAAGCCATTATCGAGCTGCTTGAGACGGAACAGGATCAGGAATTTACTTTACATACGATCGCTGATCGCTTTTATGTGAATGCCTCGTATTTAAGTCGTTTATTCAAGCAGGAAACAGGAATGCCTTTTACTTCATATGTTCTCGAACACAAGATGGAACGGGCGAGGACGGCACTGATGAATGGTGCGAGAGTGTATGATGCCGCCACCATGATCGGATATCGAGACGTCAGCTATTTTACTAAAATATTCCGTAAATACTGGGGCGTAACGCCAAGCAGTGTGAAAAAATAATTACATTTCCAGTGAATCGTAAGGCTACTAAACTAAGGAGTGATGTTATGAACACGAAGCCAACAAAAACAAGAAAGACATGGTTTGCTGTGATGCTCACCTTCACGCTTACTTTGAGCTTGTTTGTTAACTTATTTTCTACGCCAAGGATTAGAGCGGCTGAGGACGCAGAAGGGAATGAAATGGGTAGCATTGCGATGGCTCGAAGTGACCTGTCAACAACAAATATGGTGTTTTTATACAGCGGTCATTTTGGAGACGGTCAACGGTACATTCCATATGAATCGGCAGAGCTTGAACGTTTGGATACGGTGAGGCAATTTGTTATTGCGATAGATAATAAGACAAACAAAATTGACAATTACAAAAAGAGAAATATGATTGATGATATAAATGAAACGGTGCAGACAATCGTGGACACGAACAGCGAATATAAAGTGCTTGTTTCTCTGCCAGCACACGATGTATCGAGCAAGTTAAATGTTGATCAGTTATTTGATGAATATGTAAGCTATATAAAGGAGTTAAAACGAAAGCTTGGTCCAAATTGGGACTCGGTAACGGGATTTTATTATCCAAACGAAGCCATATACTTCTATGGGACTCAAAATTACAGTTACTCGCAACTTAAAAATCAATCGCAAGTTCAGTTGTTGGAAAAACTTTCGGAGTATATAAAGAACAGTGACGACGTAGACGGAGCTACTTCCTTTGTATGGGCTCCTTATTATGGTTTTGGCCCTAACAGGGATAAAATTGTGGAAACAATTGCATACATCGTGGATGAGACAACGATCTTTGATGATGTGTATATTCAACCCCACTATTATTTTGACAATGACTACAAAATAAATTTGCAGCCACTTTACGATAGCGTGAAAGAAGGAAGAATATATGGGGATGGCGGTCGGTTGGTTGCAAAGAATCATTTAGATAAAACGAAAATCGGAATTCAAATGGAGATTGATTATAAGTATTTTACCGATACAGGGCACAAAGAAAGGTATGACCAGACAGTTGATAAGTTTAAGGATCTTCTAGGCGAAAAAGGGCGATTCAGCTTTTACTTGGGATCTAAAGGCTTGATAAATAAATATAGTAATCCATATTTCAGAGAAACACTCGATAAAGTAAACGAATTCTATACAAATTGAGTTTATGCAAGCCGATTCCTCTATTGTGCAGGAATCGGCTTGTTTTATTGTTTGGGCGGAGGATTGCTGGGACGGATCTCCTGCATCCTGTTAACGGCTGTGGATGCCATGTATATCTCATCGTGATTCATTTCGATTATGAACGGGAAAAAGGGTTGCAAAAAGGAATGAATTGCTTACAATAGTAAGGTTGGAAAGGGAGTGTATGATGAGTTTCTTTAGTTTGATTCTATTTGGGCTTTTTGTTTTTTATTTATTAGGGAAAAAAGACGGATTAGTCTGTCGTTCCTATTCATAGCGGCACTAGCGAATTTAGCGCTGAGTCTCGTAGCATTTTCCAACCAGATTCCCTGGGTGAACCTGATTGTGGCTGCGGGGATATTGGCATCCGTACCGCTCGGCGTGCTGTTTGCCACGATATACTTGCTGCTTAATGGCAGAATCATGCTGAAGAAGGAAAGCAAGAAGCTCGCGAATATGCTCTCATTATTATTGAGTCTCCTGATATTTGCGATGATCGGGATGTTTTTCTACATTTTCTTTATTTCGTATAACGACAAATTTGCTGTTTTTTACATCGGCACACTGCTCATTTTTATGTACTTTTCCTTTGTATTCGTCAGCTTTCTGGCTTATGCGATCTTCTATCACTATTGGAAAATATGGTACAAGCCCGACTTCATCATCGCGCTTGGTTCTGGCCTAATCGGAGGGGAGCGAGTTCCGCCGCTTCTAGCATCGCGTTTGGATAAGAGCATTGAGCAATATATAAAGTATCATCAAGAGCCTAAAATTATTGTGTCGGGCGGCCAAGGGCCGGACGAACTGCTCAGTGAAGCGGAGGCGATGAAGAAGTATATTGTGGCGAAGGGAGTACCGGAGCAGGACGTGCTTATGGAGGACAAATCTCGCAACACGATGCAAAATATGCTGTTCTCGAAGGCCATTATGGACGAGATGAAACCCGATCATAAAAGCATCTTCGTCACGAACAACTATCATGTATTTCGGGCAAGCATTTATGCACGGCTCGCGGGATTGAAGAAGTGTGAGGGTGTTGGCGCGAAGACAGCAAGATATTACATGCCAAGTGCGTTCATACGTGAGTATATCGGGATCATCATGATGTATAAATGGTGGCACCTCGCAGTAGTAGCAATGATCGTATTATTTACCGCCATGATGCTAAGAGCGATTATATGATATAAAAAAGATCGAGTCAGGGAACTAATTTTAATTCTTCCCCTGACTCGATCTTTTGTTTTATTTCAGTATGGATTTGTAGCGCCCTAATCCTTCGTACTTTTGTTTACGGATTATTGCGGCTTCACCATAATTTTCACTTGGTTTTTCTCTTTCAAGAGAGCCTCGAAGCCATGATCAACGACTTCATCCAATTGGATGCGCTTCGTTACCAGCTTCTCTGCTGGGAAGTAGCCTTGCTCCATCAATTTGATAACCGCAGGGAATACGTTGCGGTAACCGATGATGCCTTTCATTGTGCGTTCTTTCGTTACAATAGCATTCGGTTTAATAGTAGCCTCTCGCTCGAAAATGCTGACGATCATCACTTCACCGCCGAGCTTGGCTGCATCAATGGCATTGTTCAGTACAGCAGGAACTCCCGTTACTTCATAAGCGACATCCACGCCGCCGCCTGTCCGTTCGCGAAGCTCCTTCACGACATCGACTTGCGAAGGATCAAGTACAATTGCTCCGAGTTCTGCTGCTTTTTGCTTACGCTGCTCGGACAGTTCAATTGCATAGATCTCCGATGCGCCGGCCGCCTTCAATGCTTCGATAACAAGCAGTCCAATTGGGCCTGTACCGAATACGGCTGCACGATCCCCAACTTGAAGCTTGCTTTGTCGAACTGCATAGAGAGCTACTGCGGAACGGTTCAACCAGCGCGCCTTGCTCGTAAGAAACGCTATCTGGAATCTTATGCACCATGTGCTCGTCTGCTGCTACATATTCGGAGAAGCCTCCACCGCCGCCAGCGAGACCAAGGAATCCCATCTTGTCGCACAGGTTATACAAGCCTTGCTTGCAGGCTTCACATTCACCGCATGCGAAGATCGGCTCTACAACAACGCGATCACCCTTCTGGAATTTGGTTACACCTTCTCCAACCTCGACGATCTGTCCAGAGAATTCATGTCCCATAACGATTGGAGCTTTCTCTCCAGTTAGAGGATGGGGAGTGCTGTCTGAAATGAAGATCGGTCCTGCCGTATATTCATGCAAGTCACTGCCGCAGATGCCGCAGCATTCGACTTTAATTTTTACTTTGCCTTTACCGGCTGCTGGTTCTGCAATGTTCTCCACGCGCAAATCTTTGACGCCATGCCATCTTAATGCTTTCATGTGCTCATCTCCCCAGAAGTATAGAAATGAAATACTGTATGAAATGGAAACGGGAAAATATTTTCGGAAACGTTTCCGATATTAAATATGTCACACTCTTAGCGTGATGTCAATCACAGTCTTCTACTGCAGGAAGATCAGGTGAATAATGTGAATGCAGATGGTATGATACAGAAATAAGGCTTGGCTGGAATGGTGGAAGCAATTCCACTTGTAACGAGAGGGAGATGTACCAGTGGTTCAGAGAAAAGTCACAATCGAGGATGTTGCACAGCGAGCAGGGGTCGGATTGGCAACCGTATCGCGTGCAATCAATGACGCAGATGGCATTAGTCCGAAGACGAAGGCCAAGGTGATGCAGGCGATTGAAGAGCTGGGCTTCGTGCCTAACTCCTTCGCACGCAGCCTTAAGGTACGGCAGACGAAGCAAATTGCGCTAGCCGTTCCCGATATTCGGAATGCCTTCGTTCCGGAGATTGCCTATTCCGTCGAGCAGGCTGCCAAAAATTACGACTACCGTGTCGTTCAGATCAATACATTAGGGAATGCACGAGCAGAGCTCGAAATACTCAGGGAAGTGAAGAAGCTTCATGTGGACGGCCTGATTGTGCTACCGCTTGCTTATCCTGCAACCCTGCCCGACTTGATTAATAAATCGAGCATTCCGATCTCCGTTATTAACTATGGGAAGAAGCTCGGTGACGATGTGAAGGCGGATATCGTCAGTCTATCTACGCAAGAAGGCAAGCTAGTCATGGAGCATTTCATGAACATAGGCCGGACGCGGATTGCGTACGCGGGTGCGCCGAAGCATATCATTGAGGAGCGTTTCTTTGCCTACGAGGATGCCCTCCCGCAAATAGATAGCTCTCTGGTCTATTTCGGAGACGATTTCTCGATGCAAACGGGATTGAAGGCAGCTGATTATTTCGCAGGTCTAACGAAAATGCCGGATGCGATCTATGCGGGGAATGACATGATTGCGATGGGGCTGCTGAACCGATTCAAGGAGCTGGGGATCCGGGTTCCAGAAGACATTGCGATCGTCGGCATTGATAATATTTTGTGGGGAACGATTACGACGCCACGGCTTAGCTCTGTGTCGATCATGGGAGCAGAGGTCGCCAGAGTAGCGACCGAACTGCTGCTTAACCGGATCATCGAACAGAAGCGCGGTGTATATGAACGCGTGCAGTTTGAGCCCCGTCTCATTGTTAGAGAGTCTAGTGTGGCGATGACACGCAGCTCGCAGCAGTTGGACTGATCTATAACTTAGGGAAGAAGGGTGAGCTATGGTCAAGGCGGATGATGTGCCTCCTAATATGACAACATCATTTTAGGAGGCTAAAACCATGAAGTTCCATTTGATTGATATCGATACGTGGAATAGAAAACCTTACTATACTCATTTTTTGAACGAAACAAGATGCACATTCAGTTTGACGGCCAATATCGATATTACGGTACTGCTCGATAATCTGAGAGTTAAGAACAAGAAGCTCTATCCGGCGCTTATTCATATGACTGCCAAGATTGTGAATGCATATCCCGATTTCCGAATTTCCTATGATGAGGATGGCGAGCTTGGATATTGGGAGAGCATGAACCCGAGCTTCACAATTTTCCATCCTGAGGACAATACGTTCTCTAGTCTATGGACCCCATATATGGAAGAATTCCATGCTTTCCACGAAAGCTACCTAGCGGATGTAGGGCAGTATGGCAAGGTGAAGGGACTAATTGGTAAAAAGGATCAGCCTGCAAATACATTCCCTATCTCTTGCATTCCATGGGTAAGCTTTACGGGATTCAATTTGAATGTGTTCAATGAAGGGACGTATTTGTTGCCGATCATCACATTTGGAAAGTATTTCGAGCAAACGGGTCGAGTCCTGCTGCCCGTATCCTTGCAGCTGCATCATGCGGTGTGCGACGGGTATCATGCAGGCTTATTCGTTGGCGAGCTGCAGCGATTCGCTGATCATAGCAAGGAATGGGTAGATGATCCGAAGTAATAGTAATGCGCATGATTGAGCAAAGTAATTAAGCCGTTGGAACAAGGCCATAATTAGCCGTTGTTCCAACGGCTTTTTTCATTGATGTGGAATCTGTGAATGATGATCTGTCACAGTTTTGTCACAATTTTAAAAATTTATAAAGGAGTATGAAACATTTTCCTTGTTTGATGCATCTAAGTTGCAGGTGGTAATTTTAGACTTGGATATGATTGCAACTTAGGAGGATGAAAAAAGTGAAGAAACTAGTATCAGGTTTTGTTGCTGTGGCACTGGGCTTTACTATGGTAACGCCCGGAGCTGTGCAAGCAGCGCCTGCAACTTACACCGTATATGTGAACGGAAGCAAAATTAGTACCGATCAGCCACCGGTATACACGCAGGGTCGTGTGCTGTTGCCGATGGCAGTTATTTTCCAGTCGCTTGGCGCCAGTGTAAGCTACGATTACAAAACGAAGAAGGTAACAGCTTACAAAGGGAGCACCTCAGTAATTCTGAAACTAGGCTCCTCAGCGGCAACGGTCAATGGCAAAACTGTCTATATGGATGTTCCAGCCAATACAATGAAGGGCAGAACGATGGTTCCTGTACGCTTCGTTAGTGAATCGTTGGGCGCAACAATCAACTATGACAATAAAGCAAAAGTCGTGCGTGTAACTTCCGGCAACACACCAACATATCCGGATCGTCCGACATACCCAGATGAGCCCGACTACTCTGGCGATCTTAGAGGCGTTAATTATGTGACAACACAGATCTCAGGCCAATCTGGAGATGCCAGCGATATTCGTGTCAGCTTCTCCAAGGAGCAGAATGAACGCAATCTTGACCATTATCGCGTCATGATTGTCAAAGCTTCGAACTCCTTTAATTTGAACAAGGCGCGCTCCGTATCTTCTAACAACTATACAGTCGTGAATAAAAATAGTGACGATCCTGCAGTCAAATTGGATTCTCGCGCTCGTGACGTAGACGGAGACTACATCCGCACGAATGTGAAGTATGAAGCTTATGTATTGTCAGTGGGCAGATCGAGCAGCCAACAGGTGCTCTCGAACCCATCTTCAACCTTTACGTTAGGCGACAATGCGGTTGCGGCGGCAACGAATGTGCAAGTGCGCAATGTGGCGAATTATAACGATGGCCGCGATATGCAGGTCAGCTTCACTCGTCCTTCTAGCGACAACCAAATTAAAGACTATCGGATCATGGTCGTCAAAACGAAGGATGCATCTCGTTTCGATGCTTATGAAGCAGACCGCGTATCCAGCAATAATTATACGACCGTTTCGAAGTCCAGCAACTCGACGTTGACGACAACCTTGAGTTCGACAACTAGAGATACAGCGGGTGACTTAATTCGCAATGGCGTACCTTATACGGTATTTGTCGTAGCTGTCAGCAATACGAGCTCGTATGCTAATAAGCTATCCTCCGGCTCATCTTCGATCACGCTTGGGCAATCAGCTGGTGTTCCAGTGATTACGAAGGTTAGCCAAGTGGGCAATTATGGAGATGGACGCGATATTCAGATCAGCTTTAATCGCTCTTCCGATGAATCGCGCGTAAGCTACTACCGGATTTTTGCTGTGAAATATTCGGATGCTTATCGCTTTGATTTGAATGAAGCTAACCGGGTTTCATCTAGCAATTATTATGATGTCTCGAAGAATGGCTATAGCATTACTTCAACATTGCCATCTAATATGCGTGATGTGAATGGCTCACTAATCCGCAGAGGGGAAACATACCGCCTGTTCGTCATGTCGGTATCGAATAGCAACTCTGATTACAATGCATTGTCGGGCGCATCTGACTCCATCAATATTTCGAATAACTCAACGGTGTACAGTGCTTCCAATGTAAGAGTAAGCGATGTCGGAGATTATAATGACGGCCGCGACATGATGGTTACCTTCAACCGGGCATCGGATGAATCGAATATTAGCCAGTATCGGATTATGGTTGTGAAGACGAGCAGATCGTACCGCTTTGATGTATCCGAAGCGAACAACGTGTCCAGCTATAACTACACGTCGATGAACACGAATGGCAGAGACGTCAGCCTTAAGCTGAGCTCTACTGCGAGAGACGTAGATGGCGATCTGATCCGTAACGGAACCAGCTACCAAGTATATGTGCTGTCTGTCGGACGCGGCAGCTATGTGAACTCTCTGTCCAGCTCTTCCGATACGATTACGTTGTCGAACAATTCGACGGTATACCCTGCAACCAACGTATCGGCAAGCAGTATGGGCGGCAACTACAATGATGGACGGAACCTGGGGGTAACATTCAACCGTGCCGCAGATGAATCGAATGTGAACCATTATCGCGTCATGGTCGTGAAGTCTTCCAATGCAAGCCGTTTTAATCTAACAGAGGCCAATCGAGTTAATAATTGGAACTCAGCTGTCGTGTATCGGAGTGGCAGCAGTTTGTCACATGTATTCGATGCGGATGCAAGAGATGTAGATGGAGCACCAATTCGCAACGGCAATAGCTACCGGGTATTTGTTCTGTCTGTAAGCTCCAATAGCCAAGCGAACAATGCGTTGTCTGCTCCATCTCCAGAGGTGACGCTTAAAGGCAATGCCTCGGTTGATGTTGTGACGAATGTAGAAGCGAAGATTATTGGCAAAAACGGTAATGCCAGCGACATTGAAGTAGGTTTTAATGCACCATCCAGTAATTCGTACGTAAATGAATACCGTATTATGGTCGTCCGTGCAGACCAGTCCTATGCATTCGACGCAAATAGTGCGGGACAGGTGAGATCATCCAGCTACATTCGGGTTGGGAATCAGAGTGGCTATGTAAGACAATCGCTAACAACCGGCTTGCGGGATGTTCAAGGCAACGACATTCAAAAAGGTGTTGCTTACCGGGTATTCGTGCTTACGGTAGCTGATGATAGAAGCGGCTCCTCGAATGCTTTGTCTTCACCTTCTGGTGAATTTTCCTTGGTAAATCAATCTGTTCAGGCACCTACGAACGTGTTTGCATCGAGAGAAGGCGTGAATGATTTCAAGGCTTACTTCACGAAGCCAGGCAGCGACAACGGAATTGCCTATTACGCAGTGATGGCCGTTCCTTCCGGTTCAGCGGGTTCATTCAACCTGGATCAGGCAAATCGTGTGGCAGGAAGTAATTATAAATTGGTTAGTGTATCAGGCGATGGTTCAACCATATTCTCGCTGTCCGATAATGATGCATATGGCAATCCGATTCGCACAGGCGTTGCCTATAAAGTATTCGTGATGTCCATAGCAGATGGACGAAGTGCAACGGTGAATGCGCTGTCCACTGCATCCAACGAAATGACAGTTGGTGACGGATATTAATCCTCATGATGTGGAATAGAGAAGATAAATAGATGACATTCAATAAGAGCCTCGGAATGATTTCCGAGGCTTTTTATGTATCACCAAGAGTGGAGGAAGTTGTGTAATGAGTAAGAAATGACTACAGCGCTGTCTATTAGGTAATTGGTAGGGGAGAGGGGGATAAGCAGTAGTGGCTCTATAAAGAAATCGACAAATGTGTCGAGCAGTTGGAGGGAATTGCACGAATTTATGGGAGCAAGGATAGAGAGAATAGGGGTGTTTTTGTCGGAAATAGGGTGAAACAACCTTGAAAATGACTATAAAATGACAAAAAATGATTTTTCGTGTCGAAAAATTGAAAAGTGTTATGAAAAAGTATTAATCTTTTCATTCGAGCAACCGATATAAAATATGGGTCTTGAGTTGGATAGGGGAAGCGACCTTCCAACATGCTAATATGTAATATGTACTTTAGACCTATTCACGCGATACATGTCACAAGAACTAGTGCGTAACATTGCTATGACATTCTTGCCTGATAATCGATCTGCGACACGCAATGGATACATCAAGAAGAACAACATCAGGATTTAAAGGCAAACTCTTCGAAAGATGAGGACGCAAAACCTCGGGCCTAACATCTTCATGGATTACGGCGGCCGGGTTGCCATTTATGTTGCGGTAGCCACACAACGGTTATTTGGTGACAAGGCTATTCTAAATGGCCTTTTTTTTGCGCACAGAAGCTGGGGTAAATGATGGAAATTGTGTTGCTAAAATGGGACGAGTGTACTTCCTACGAAGACATAGATTCATTGATGGATCGATTTATCCCGTTCGTTACACCTGAAAAATACAAAAGGTTAGATAGACTTCGGAACCGTGAAGACCTTTATTGCACGGTTGCGGCTGACATATTGGCCCGCATGCTGCTATGCCAAACCTTGAAATGTTCGAATAACGAACTTGTTATTCACACTCATCCCTTCGGCAAGCCATATGTGGAGGGTGATCCGGTATTTTTCAACATCTCTCACGCCGGTGCGTTCATAGCAGTGGCATTGGATGAAGCGCCAATCGGGATTGATATAGAGCAAGCAGGAGAATGGAACATGGACGTGGCTAGGCTGATATGCTCGCCGCGTGAGTTGGAATTGCTTGCAAATACGAACGACAGTCGTGCGCGTCAGGAATTGTTTTTTTACATATGGACGGCTAAGGAAAGTGTTCTGAAGGCATTAGGAACGGGTCTCAGCCTGCCTCCCAGCACATTCGAGATTGTGCAGGAGACAGCTGTACCTATACAACATAATCAATTATGGAATGTTGATCATAATTATGTAAAGCAATATGTCGTTCCTGTAACAGGCTATAGTATGACTGTGTGCGCACAGCATATGGAATTTGCCAAGCAAATAGAGTACATCACATGGGAGCAGTTGACTCATAGGTTTACGAAATGGGTTGGATCGTATAAAGGAGAGGACGAGAATTGGCTTTCATGGAATTGACAGTAGAACGATTGGCAGGCTATGACGTACATTCTATCGAGCTGCCTGAGGAGACAATGCGTCTTCTGAAGAAGCATTCGGCCGAGCATTCGGTCAAGTTGGAATCCGTCATGTTCAGTGCGTGGGCAACGCTGTTGTCCCGGTTCTACAACTCGCAGCAAGTAACTCTTCATGCCGTTCAAGCGGGACACGGCAATGGCAACCATACAGTAGTCAGTCAGGACGACGTAACCTTGCAAGGAATTATGAGCATTCATAACAGCTTGTCGGCTTGCGCAGAAGGACGTAACCTGACTTGCTCTGAAATAGCTTCTGACAGTGATGTGGCAACGTATTGCTGGTACGGAGAAGATGTTCGGCCCATGCTTCCAGAGGGAGCGCAGGACTGTGACCTGCACAGCTGCATTCAGCATGCAGCTGGAACGGGCGCATTACCGATGTTCACGATGTATTACAAGGAAAATCAGTTCCAGTTATCGACGGTAGAGAAGCTGGGGGAGTACTTCTTGCAGCTGCTGGATGAAGCTGTGAAGCATCCTCAGAAGCGTATTGGCGAACTGGAAATGCTGACAGAGCAGGATAAGCTCCAGTTAATTGAGGGGATGAATCAGACACGAGCTGAATATCCTCATACATTCACGGTTCAGGCGCTGTTCGAGGAACAGGCTCAGCTGAACCCGGATCGAGTAGCTGTCATCGAAGATGATCGCGAGTTGACCTATTGCGAGTTGAATGCTCGTGCGAATCAATTGGCGCGCAGGCTGCGGAAGCTTGGCATCGATCGTGAACAGTCTGTTGGTATTATGGCAGAGCGCAGTGCAGAGATGGTTGTTGGTATCTTAGCGATTCTCAAGGCGGGAGGAGCTTATGTTCCACTTGATCCCGATCACCCTCAGGATCGCATTCAATATGTCCTGGAAGACAGTCGTACGAAGCTGGTACTGACAAGCAGTTCGTCAGATATCGAGTTGCCAAATACCATCGAGCAGGTTCATATGGATGACCCGAGCCTTGCTGATGAATCTAGCGATAATCTGGTATCTGTGAATCAGCCAGAAGATCTTATATATATCATTTACACGTCCGGTTCGACAGGAAGACCTAAGGGTGTCATGGTGACTCATCGCAATGTCATTCGCCTAGTAAAGCGCACGAATTATGTGAAGTTTGGCGAAGGCGACCGTATTTTGCAGACGGGATCGCTTGTCTTCGATGCCTCAACCTTTGAAATCTGGGGCTCCTTGTTGAATGGCTTAGGGCTCGTGCTCATCGACAAGACGACGATACTGGACGCTGAGCAGCTGGAGCAAGCGCTCGTCCGCCATCAGGTAACGATTATGTTCTTGACGACAGCGCTGTTCATTCAATTGGTTGATCGCAATCCGCGCATATTTGCGCCGCTTCGCCAATTGCTCGTCGGTGGAGAGCTGATGTCGCCCAAGCACTTCTATCGAGCGGCTAAGGACTGTGCACCGATTGAGATTTCGAATATTTATGGGCCTACTGAAAATACAACCTTCTCTACTTCTTATCTGATGAAGGAAGAGGGAGACGGAACAATTCCTATCGGTACGCCAATTACGAACTCAACCGCTTATGTTGTAAATGATTACGGCATGCTGCAGCCGATTGGGGCTGTAGGAGAGCTGTGGGTCGGTGGTGAAGGCGTAGCACGCGGCTACTTAAATAAGGATGAGATGACACGTGAGAAGTTCGCGGATAGTCCATTCGTAGCTGGCGAACGAATCTATAAAACAGGTGACCTTGTGCGCATGCTGCCAGACGGCAACTTGGAATTCGTCGGACGCAAGGATCATCAAGTGAAGATTCGCGGCTATCGCATGGAGCTCGGTGAGATTGAAGCGCAGATTCATGCGCACGAGCAAGTAACGGAAGCGCTGGTTGTAGCTTTTGAAGAATCGCCTGGCCAGAAGGCCCTTTGTGCTTATATAGTAGCGGAAGAAGGAATGACAGCGAGCGCAATGCGCGAGTACCTGTCTTCGCATTTGCCAGAGTTCATGGTGCCGGCATACTTCATGTTCTTGGAGCGCATGCCGCTTACGATTAACGGGAAGATTGATCGGGCCAAGCTGCCTCAGCCGGAGAAGCAGGAGCGCATATCTACCGAATATCAAGCTCCAGTAACGGATACAGAGAAGAAGCTTGCCGCGATCTGGGAGGAACTGCTTGGCATCTCTCCAATTGGCACAGCGGATCACTTCTTCGAGATTGGAGGGCATTCGTTGAAGTTGGCACAGCTGCAAGCACGCATCGCAGCTGACTTCCATATCTCGTTGTCCTTCAAGGAATTGTTCTCGAATCCGTATGTCGGCAAGCTTGCTGCAATTATCGACGGAGGAGCGCAAGAAAAATACGAATCGATAACGCCAGCCGAGAAGAAGGAGCATTATCGTCTCGCGCCAGCACAGACACGTATGTTCGCGCTGCAACAGCGGGGCGGAGTTGGCATGGCCTACAACATTCCACTTGTGTACGAAGTGAATGGCCAATTGGATACTGGCCGCCTGAAGAAGGCTCTGCACCAAATCGTAGAGCGCCATGAAGCATTCCGTACTTCATTCCATTGGGAAGAGGAACAGATCGTACAGAAGGTGCATGAGACAGTTGATTTGGATGTGCCGATTATAGAGGCCGAGGGCCGTACGGCTGCTGAACTGGCGAATGAATTCGTCCGTCCATTCCAGTTGGAGGAGCAATCGCTTCTACGAGCTGTGATTGCGAAAGTGGCAGCAGACCGCTACGTGCTGATGCTGGATATTCACCATATCGTCTTCGACGGAACCTCGCTCAGTGTGTTTGCAGAAGAACTGGCAGCACTCTATAAGGGCGAGGAGCTGGCCCCAATCAAGCTGCAATATAAGGACTATGCGGAATGGCAGTCCACGCGTGTACAAGATGAACAAGCACATGAACAGTATTGGCTGAGTGTGCTTGAAGGGGACATCCCACTGCTGGATCTTCCATACGATTATATTCGTCCGAATGTGCAGTCATTTGAAGGCGATATGGTTCGTATAGCATTGTCTGCCAAGACGGTGGAAGGTTTGAAGCAGCTGGCTCTCCGCCAAGGAACTACACTCTATATGGTGCTGTTGTCGGTATATAATGTGCTCTTGTCCAAATATGTGGACAAGGAGGATATGATTGTAGGCTGTGCGATTGCTGCTCGAACACATACCGATGTAGATCGAATGATGGGCATGTTCGTCAACACCTTGCCGATTCGCAGCTTCCCAGAGGGCGGCAAGGCCTTTGCTGATTATTTGAATGAGATGAAGGATACGCTTCTGCTTGCCTATGAGCATCAGGATTACCCGCTCGATAGCCTGGTTGAACGCCTGCAGCTGAAGCGGGATGTAAGCCGCAATCCATTGTTCGATACCGTATTCGTTATGCAGAATATGGGGGATCTTTCGCTTCAAGCAGGAGATGCCGTCTTCACACAGCTGCCTTATCACAACGGCACATCGAAGTTCGACCTGACGCTGGAGGCGATCGAGCGTGAAGAGGAACTCGAATGCAACTTTGAATTCTGTTCGAAGCTGTTCAAACGGGCAACTGTAGAACGAATGGCAGGGCATTTCGAGCAGCTTGCTATGCAGGCAGCACAGCAGCCGTTGTGCAGCATTGGAGAACTTGAACTGATTACGGATCAAGAACGGGAAGAAATCGTGCACCACTTCAATAATACGGATGCCGAATATCCCCGCCATGCGACTGTACACAGTCTGTTCGAGAAACAGGTGAGTGTAACGCCTGATCGCGTTGCGCTTGTGTCTGGTGAACGTGAAATTACCTATGCGGAGCTGAATGCGGAGGCCAATCGTTTGGCGCATTATTTGCAGAAGCATGGGACGAAGGCGGAACAGCCGGTTGGTCTGTTCACAGAGCGCACGCCAGAAATGATTATTGGTGTACTCGCAATCTTGAAGGCTGGCGGTGCTTATGTGCCGATCGATCCAGATTATCCGCAGGAACGGATTCAATATATGCTGGAGGACAGCCGTGTTAATATCGTACTCGCAAGCGACCATTTGGCTGAACGATTGCCGGAAGGACTGAGCAGCATCAGTTTCACGGATTCGGAACTAGCTGTACAGTCAATGGAAAACATAGATGACCTCAATAATCCTGAACATATCGCGTACTTAATGTACACATCGGGATCGACAGGGAAGCCGAAGGGAGTTATGGTTACCCATCGCAACGTGATTCGTCTTGTGAAGAATACGAATTTCGTATCATTCCAAGAGGGTGATCGCATTTTACAGACCGGTTCTCTTGTATTCGATGCATCGACATTTGAAATATGGGGAGCTCTTCTGAATGGACTTCAACTTGTACTCGTTGACAAGCCGACGATTTTAGATGCTGAGCAGTTGGAACAAGCGATTGTGAGGCACGGCATCACTATGATGTGGCTGACTTCACCGTTATTCACGCAGCTGGTTGAGAAAAATGAGCGCTTATTCGAACCTGTGCGAACATTGCTCGTTGGCGGAGATGTATTGTCTCCGAAGCATATCTACCGAGTGCTTCATGCCTGTGCGCCAATTCAAATCGTGAACGGATATGGACCGACAGAGAATACGACCTTCTCCTGCTGCCACCATATAGCAGAGGAGCAGGACGGATCGATCCCAATCGGAGCGCCGATTGCGAACTCGACAGCCTATGTCGTGAACAACTATGGCAAGCTGCAGCCGATTGGCGTAGCGGGCGAGCTGTGGGTCGGTGGCGATGGCGTGGCGCGTGGTTACTTGAATCGCGAGGACTTGACGAACGAGAAGTTCATCGACAGTCCGTTCAAGGCTGGAGAGAAGCTGTATAAGACAGGCGACCTTGTTCGTTGGCTGCCGGACGGAACAGTGGAGTTCTTAGGACGCAAAGACCATCAAGTGAAAATTCGCGGATATCGCATGGAGCTTGGTGAAATTGAAGCGCAAATCCGAACTCATGAGCTCGTGAAGGAAACACTCGTTACCGATATTGAGGAGTCGCCTGGACAAAAGGCGCTCTGTGCGTACATTGTAACGGAGGGTACGGTGACAGCTGCGGATATTCGTCAGCATCTGCTTGATCATTTGCCGGATTATATGATCCCGACTTACTATGCGTTCCTCGATCAGATGCCGCTGACCACGAACGGTAAGATTGATCGCGCGAAGCTCCCTGCACCATCGAAGCAGGAGTGGACAGGAGCCGGTTATGTAGCGCCTGATAGTGAGACGGAGATGAAGCTTGCAGAGCTATGGCAGGATCTGCTTGGCCTAACAACGGTCGGCGTGTGCGACAACTTCTTCGAGCTAGGCGGCCATTCCTTGAAGGCAATTACGCTTGTTGCGCAGTTGAAGCAGGAATACGAGGTCGACGTCAGCGATGTATTCGCATATCCGACAATTCGAGAATTGGCATTGCGGATGAAGTATCGTCCGAACCATATGAAGGATAAGCTGGAGCGAATTCGTGCTATGTATGCAGAGGAAGCGGCGGTCGTGGAAGATAAGGCCGTAACGGAGGCTTGGAAGCAGTACCGCAGCCGCAACAAAGCTCATCACAACCGAGAGGTATCGCAGTTGAACTATGCTAAGGTTCTCCTTACAGGTGCAACAGGATACCTGGGAGCTTACCTGCTTCGCGATCTTCTGCATTGCACTGACAGCAAGGTGGTTGCTATTGTTCGCGGGACATCTCCGGAGCAGGCTCGAGACAGATTGTACGAGAAGCTGGCCTATTATTTCGGTGCAGTACTGACAGACACACACGGACATCGAATCGAAGTTGTTAACGCGAACTTGAGTGACGAACATCTCGGACTCGCTGAACACGAATATGCTAAGCTGGCAGATGAAGTGGAATGCATTATCCATGCTGCGGCCAATGTGAAGCATTATGGCCACTATTCTGAATTCGTACTGAACAATGTTACAGCGACGGAGCGCTTGTTGGAGTTGGCAGCAACCGGTACGAAGAAGGGATTCCATCACGTCTCTACAATGTCGGTCGGGATGGGAACGATTGAAGGCAAGGAAGCCGTTCTCTTCACGGAGGATGACTTGGACATCGGACAAGTGCATGACAACTATTATGTAAAGACGAAATTCCAAGCGGAGCAATTGGTAGAACAGGCGCGTCTGCAGGGTCTGCATACGAACATTTACCGAGTTGGTAACATTGTATGTCACTCAGAGAGCGGTCAGTTCCAGGAGAATATTCAGGACAATGCGTTCTACAAGACGATGAAGTCCTTCATCCAATTGGGGGCCGTTCCTGATTCCGGTCAGGATACAGATTTATCCTTCGTAGATCAGGTGAGCCGTGCGATTATTACACTGCATGACAAGCCCGCCCTGCATGATGAGATCTACCATATCTATAATCCGCATCTGATCAGCATGTCTGAAATGCTGGCTGGGCGGAATGATGTTCAGGTTGCGAAGCTGCCAATGGAGAAGTTCCTATCCTATCTGTTCGAGCAGTATGAACTGGGGGCGAAGCTTGAGGCAGTCGAGAATGTGATGCTGCATAACGGGTGGATGGATGAAGGCGCTGCGCTGACAGCGTTCGAGCTTACTGCAGAACGGACGGCATCTACACTTGCTGCATTAGGCTTTACCTGGACTGTACCTGGTGAAGCTCAAGTCACGAATATGCTGCGACACGGATTCGAAGTTGGCTTCCTATCTCTTACGAACAAGTAGGCCAGCAATTCGGAGCGATATTATGTGCAGGGGGGATGGCATCGAGAATGGCAGAAGAGAGGTTGATTGCGGTTCATATGCAGCTCGAAGAGTGCCCTATCATAACTTGATAGGCATACGGCAATCAGCAAAAAGACCAAAAAGCATTGGCATGAAACGACATATTGGGTAATATTCAGTATGTGCAGTAGACAATCAGTAACACCATACTTATGAATTTATTACATCTAGGAGGAGATTTTCCATGTTCGAAACGAAATACGAAGCATCTAAAAACCGTGTGTATGTTAAGCTTGAAGGTATGATGACAATTGAAGAGGCCAAAGAATACGATCAAGCTGTTCGTCGTGAAGTTGATAAAGCGAAGGAAGGCTACACATTCTGCATCGATATGGCGAAGGCGCAACCAGCACCAGCTGATGTGAACGATTATTTGGCAGGATTGCGCGACTACATGGCAAACAAAAAAACAAAGGGATCTTCTATGATCGTAAGCTCCGCTCTGACGAAGCTGCAATTGTCTCGCTTGGTTAAAGATCTCGGCGGTGCATACGGCGTAGCTCAAAGCTACGAAGAAGCAGATCGCTACTTGGACAGCTTGTAATCTTATAGTTCTTATCTTTTCGTCTTATTGAAGGATACTGAATGATATGACCTGCCCGTTCCCGGACGGGCAGGTTCTTTTTTTTTTTTTGGTGACGAGCAAGCTTGAGCAAGTGCAATGAACGACTACGCGTGGTATCGGAAGATACCCTATTACATAAAAGGTGTGACAGGAATGAAATCTCAATCTATCAACGAACGAATACGGGCGTTATGGAATCACTGTTTTCAATCACTGTTAGCGCGGATATTATTGCCTATCAGTCTTATTACTCTGCTTGTCATTATAACGACCAGCATGGTGAATGCCAGCTTTATTCGAAGTGTCGTTACTGACATCATGATCGAAGACACACAGACGGCAGTTCGGCAAATTGGGAAATTCGTAGTGCAGCACGGCAAGGACGATCCAAAGGCTGTATTGAATATGGTTGCGTACAAGGATAACAGCACTTCATTGCTTGTGAAAGATGGCAAGGTGATAGCTCGATTTGGTAAGGAGCTGTCCAGTGAGATCGAAGATAGTCTGCATGCACTTTACACTGGCGAGCAGAATGAAATGAAGTTGGACATTGGACTCGGTGGATACGCATATGCAGCGAAGTCAGGACATTATACCGCAGTAGTAATCTCGCGATTTGATGATTTTGACAACAGTCTTGATTCTTACAATTGGCTGATGTGGGCGGTGACCATCGGATCCTTGCTCATTATCACGAGTGTGACTTGGATGCTTGTGAATCGTCTGTTTGTTAAACCGATCCACAAGGTTTCACGTACCGTTGAGCATATAGGGTCTGGGGACTTTACCCATCGTGTTGGAATAGCTGAGCAGCGCAAGGATATTTGGGGAAATGTAGCCCGCAGCTTTTCGAGCATGCATAGCAATCTGAAGGAATTGGTCGATCAAGTTGTCGATACAAGCGAGAACATTAATACGACTTCGAATGACTTTGCAATCAGCTCACAGGAAACGAGCAAATCATCGGAACAGATTACAATCTCGCTGCAGGATATATCAATGGGCGTAGACGAGCAGGCCAAGAAGCTTGCTGAGGTCGGTCAAATGATCGAGGATGTGACGATGGCAATTGGCGAAGTGGATCAAACGGTGAAGACGATTACAGGTGAATTCACGAAAGCCAATGATAAGGTTGTGCATGGCAATGAAATCGTCAATAAAACGATTACCCATATGAGACAGCTGTCTGATAATGTGGAAGCAAGTGCTGGCATGATGAGCAGCCTACAGCAAAAGTCCGATAAGGTCGGCGAAATTCTAGCGATTATTACGGATATTGCGGGGCAAACAAATCTGCTTGCACTGAATGCAGCGATTGAAGCTGCTCGGGCAGGGGAACATGGCAGAGGCTTCGCGGTTGTGGCCAATGAAGTTCGCAAGCTGGCTGATCAATCGAATCAGGCCGCTCTCGAAATTCAGCAGATTATTGCAGAAGTTCAATCCGAGACGGGAAATGCGGTCGAGACAATGGAGAAGAGCCATCATTTCGTCCAATCCGGCATTCAAAGTGTAAATGATACGGGTGACGTCTTCCATTCCATTGTGGCGATGATGCAGGAAATATCCAATCTAGCCAGTATGGTCGAGGCGATCGTCCAGGAGGTCAATATTAGCTCTCAAGACATGCTTGAGCGTGTTCAGGGGGTTGTGGCCATTTCGGAGGAATCTGCATCAAGTGTACAATCGATTGCCGCCGCTACTGAAGAGCAGAATGCGGTTATGGAAGAGCTGGCAAGCTCAGCCGAGGAATTTAAGCGCATGGCAATGGGATTGCAGGATTCATTGACGAAATTTAAATTTTAATATTTATTTTAACAACTAGATTATACCGTACTTGAACCGATACCTGTCTTAGGTATCGGTTTTTTTTATGTCATGGCGATTCTCGCATGAATTTGCGCGCAGCAGGGAATAATTTGTCTGATCATCCAGCATGTTCGTCATCTTCAAAGTGATTACAGGAGGAAATTGACTTATGGCGGACTTTGATTTCGCAGCTTCCCTGCAAGAACAAATATCGGCATTGTTTCATCATCGCGTCCATCTTGTGGTAAGAAGCATTTCGCCGTCAGTTGCCATATGCTATATGCCCCAGCATGTCGATACGAAGGAGCTTCACACCTCTATTCTATCTCCGTTGCAGCAGTTGGGGCAGACACCGACGATCGAGGATCTTCGCAGTTCGCTTCCTATCGGAGAAATCATGGATGTTGCGGCTATCCCGGAATGCGCACCGCTGATTGTGAAGGGATGGGTCTATATTGCGACGCCTCAGGCTGGCATTGCGGCAAATGTAGCGGACTTACCTAAGCGGTCTCTTACCTCGCCAGAGAATGAGACGACCATATTAGGCCCAATGGTTGCTTTTACTGAGTCAATTGGCATGAACACGACCTTGCTTAGAACCTCCATTCCAGATACGGAGCTATGCAGTGAAGAGTATAAGATTGGGAACAAACGAAATACGACGATCCATCTCATGTTTATGGCAGATCGGGCGAATCCAGATCGAGTTGAGCTGGTACGTCAACGTATTAAGCAGCTTCGTCTCAATGATGTTACGGGCAGCTCAGAGCTCATGCACATGATTCAGGATAATGATTTGAGTGTCTTCCCGCAATTGATGCTAACCGAACGGATTGATTTGGCAAGCCATTCGCTGATAGAAGGCAAGATCATTATTCTGTTGGATGGGAGTCCGCTTGTGATCGTAGGACCAAGTGAATTCATTGACTTCTTCTTATCCATGGAAGATCGCTATTTAGGATGGGGAATTGGGACATTTATTCGGGCACTGCGAATGGTTGCGTTAATTCTCTCTGTATTCTTGACTCCTGCCTATGTGGCCGCACTTACTTTCCATTATGAAATTATTCCTTCCTCTTTGCTCGTATCCTTAATTGAGTCACGCTCCAAAGTCCCATTTCCGCCTTTATTTGAGACGATAATTCTGGAAGTGACCATGGAACTGCTTCGGGAAGCGGGGGCTAGGCTGCCGACGAAGGTTGGACAGACAATGGGCATTGTAGGCGGTATTGTCATTGGGCAGGCAGCGGTTCAAGCCGGATTTACGAGTAATATTCTCATCATGCTAGTGGCACTTGCGGCGCTTGGTTCTTTTGCAACACCAGACTATTTAATGAGCAGCAGCTTGCGGCTCGTCCGATATCCGATGGTGATCTTTGCAGGCATTTGGGGCAGCATCGGTATTGTGTTTGTAACCTCCTTGGTAACGATGCACCTCATTCGTCAGACGAGCTTAGGCAGGCCGTATTTTTCACCAGTTCACCCGATTAAGGAATCTGACTTGGCTTATGATGAGGTACTGCTTCCAGAACCAATGGGCTTGACTGCAACAGGGCATAAGGTTCGTAAATATGTTCGATCCATTTCTCTTCGTTCGCTATGGACCGGGAAGATTGATAATTAGTCATTTGTAGGTGAAAAAGATGAATAGCGGAACATCACACAAATATCAATTCAAAGCCTACATGCTGCTGTTCCTCGTATGCAACGTGCAGGTCGGTGTAGGAATATTCGGATTTCAGCGGTACATCTATAAGGAGGCGGGGCATGATGCATGGATGTCAGTCCTGCTTTCAGGAATAGCTACCCATTTGATCGTCTGGATTATGGTCAAAACTTTAGAAATGCATAAGTCACTTGATTTGTACGGCATTCAACACGTACTGTTCGGCAAATGGATTGGCGGTATATTGAGCATCTGCATGATGCTCTATTTCCTGACGAATATGACGACCATTGTCAGAACGTATATTGAAGCGATCCAATCTTGGATTTTCCCCGATTTTCCGACATGGCTCCTTTCACTTATATTGCTTGTGCTTATGGTGTATGGCAGCTTGGGCGGAATTCGAGTCATTTTACAAACGAGCTTTATCAGCTTTTTCCTGATTATCGCGACCTCCCTTTTCTTCAATTATCCGATCCGCTATGTGGAATGGAGCCGTTTACTGCCGATTTATGATACGACTGCACAACATATTTGGGTAGGGGCAATTAAGATGGGGTTTACGATTACGGGGTTTGAAGTGATATTTATGCTCTATCGCCATGTGCAGGACAAAAATAAGGTGATGCGCTATGCACAAGCGAGCGTGCTCTTCACCAATATCCTGTACTTGTTCATTATGATCGTGTCGATCATCTATTTCAGTGAGAATCAGATACTTCGTACGATTTGGGGCTCCATTAATTTATTGAAAATTATTAAGTACCCCTTCTTGGAGCGGATCGAGTTCATTGCAATTCCTTTCTGGATGCTAGTTGTGCTTCCTGGTATCATGCAGCTGGCTTGGAACGTGCTTCGGGGCACTGTGCAGCTGTTTGGATGGAATGAGAAGCTGACATTGTATGGCTTGGCTGTTATTGTGATCGTGGCATCCAGCACCCTCCATAATCGTGAACAAGTGAATCAGCTCAATGATTTTATCGGGATATACTCTGTGATTGTCTCTTATTGTTATCCGTTCCTTTTGTTCGCTTTGACGTATGTATACAAGTGGCGCAAACGTGAAAAGGGGAGTGATGCGCATTGAGATCGTTGCTCAAACCGATGTTGAGGGTAGTTGGTGTGTTATCCGTACTGGCATTTCTTATAGGCTGTGTACAGTCTAGTGTGCTGGAGAAGTTGGGAATAAGTGTGGCGATCGGGTTTGACGTTCTGTCGGAAGAGAAGTTTAATGTCACTTCAGTTCTGACTAATCCGGAGCCAGGTGCGAAGAAGAAGACGAAGATCGTCACTGGTATTGCAAGCAGCACCAAGGGAGCTCGAATTAACAACAACCAGCAATTGGCCCACACACTTGTGAATGGTCAGGTTCGTGTCGTTGTCTTCGATGATAAGCTGGCCAAGCAAGGGATTACGTATATTGTTGAGAATTTGACGAGGGATCCGTTTTTCGGTGATATGATTTTTCTCGCAGTCAGTGAAGGGCCGTCTCATGAATTGCTGGCCGGCAGTTATGAGCAGGTTCCGAATATTGGAACCTACTTGTATGAAATGCTGCAGCAGCATATTCAAGATGATTGGGTTCCTTCCTGTACGGTTCACGATTATCGGAGCGCCTTCTATAGTGCTGGTCAAGATCCGGTACTCCCAATGCTGCGCAAGCTGTCTAACGGAGTTGAGGTTTTTGGACTGGCTCTGCTTCAGAATGATCGAGTAGTCGGAACGATCGAACCAGGGGAAGGATATTTACTCAAGCTGCTGCTTGGAAAATTAGCGTCATTGAAAGAGGTCAAAATTGATCGTGATGAGCTGCGTCCTTATTTGCATGAGCAACGGAAGGAGGACGGGCATGTACGGGTGGTCTTCGCGAACCTGGGCAGTAAAAAACATATTCGTCTCCTCTCAGCTTCTCCCCTGAAATTTCAAGCCAATTTACGCATCAATGTGGAGCTGCATGAAATTACAGATGAGTACGATTTTAGCAAACCCCAGGCAAACAAACTGCTTCAACAAAAAATAGGAGAAGCATTGACGAAGGAAACCGAAGCGCTTATTAAAAAGCTCCAGCGCCTCGGTTCGGATCCGATTGGCTTCGGCGAGGTCTACCGCAGCTCGGTAAGGCACTCCAAACTGACAGCTGACAAGTGGAAGAAGATGTTCCCTGAGGCAAGCATTCAATCTCAAGTTGAGGTAAACATTGTTCGAACAGGTACGATTGAGTAATCGGAATTTTTTGTGAGTTACATGCGCTGAATGATTGACTCTCACGTAACGTGATCGTGTAGCCTAATGGTATTCCGCCTTGTCGGAGAGGAACATACCATGAAGAGATGCAGGTGAACCTAATGAACATTCACATGGAAGACACGTTACGTCAGTATAAAGCATTGTTGACTATGCCAAATGAGCAGAGAAATGGCTATTTCAGGCATACAATGATGAAGCCGTTTCGATCGATGTGGGAGACCATTCATGTACCTATAACAGCGCAGCAGCCGAACGGCTATGATGTGGTAATGGCTACTCAAATGATGGGCTTCCTTCCGCTTCAGCATCAGGAAGGAATCGAGAAGGCAAGGAAGCGTCTGCAGGATATTCGCATTCTGGAACTCGCGAAGGAGACATTGTTGGGATGTATCCACCGAATAGATTCAGCGGGGCTGGCAGTCAAGGCAGAGGAATTGATATTTGGCGCGTATCTTGCTGATCCTGACAAGTTAAGCAGTTATCAGGGGTATACCGGATTTGGCGGTATTCCAGGATATATCCTCATTATCCTAGATCCGAACAGCTACAATATTCCGCGACTGCCGGCGCTGATCGCTCATGAATTCCACCATAACGTTCGCTTCTCCTATTTCGATTGGAACCATGGAAATGTTACGCTAGGCGACTATATTATCATTGAGGGCCTGGCAGATTCCTTTGCAACTGTAATGTATGGAGAGGAGCTGCTTGGTCCATGGGTGGCGAATATACAGGGCAAGGAGCTGGATCATTGCTTCGAGGTAATCCGAGGAGCATTGGATACGAAGGGATTCGCTGAGGTGAGCAGCTATATGTTCGGCGATGAAGCTGCTGCGCGTGAAGGTTATCCGGCAGTCGGATTACCTGCGGGGGCCGGGTATGCGGTTGGCTATCATGTTGTACAGTCCTTCTTGAAGAGGAACCATGTATCTATTTATGAAGCGACCCTGCTGTCGACGGAGACCATCATACAGGGGAGCGGTATGGTGTAGGATTATCGATTGATTGTAAGGCTCTCAAGAACCGGAAGAATGGCTCCATATTCGGATGAGGCAAGCCCCTAAGCAGCGGTGGAAATCTCTGCTTGGGGGCTTTTCGTTCTTCAGATCTTTCGTTCGATAATTTCTTTGGTTTATTGTTGCTTTCGTTGCTGTAAGTTGGTTACGGCAGGGCTATTCATTCAGTAGTTCATCTCTTCTCATAAAACGGACTAGCTTCTCCTCGGTAGAGGAGTGTTCAATTGGGGTGAATACACTGCACCGCAAGTCCATGTTCCCCTGCAAGAGAAGCGAGGTAAGGTTGAACAGCATCTTGCCTGCTTTCGCGTGACGGAATTCAATCGTAACATCGGGGGCAATGCTGACTTGGCTTGCTTCCCATAGTGCATGGAATTCGGAATGAAGCTCTGACATTTCGTCTACGAAGTCTGGATACCATTCATCTCCCACGTACTGACCATAGTAGGCGCGGAATATCGCGAGGAAGCCTCTGACGAAGTGTTCCCAATTGACGGCTAATGAGCGCAGCTCTTTTCTGACGAAGACAAGTCGAATCAAATTCCGCTGCTCTAATGGAACCTGATCGAAATCGAGAAATACATATGCCGCAGCGGCATTCCAGCCAACAATGTGGAAGTGCCTATCCGTAATGATGGTTGGGCAATGCGTTAGCTCATTCAATATTTTCCCGAGCGATGGCGGAATTTTCGCAATACTCATTTCCTGCTGTGGTGGACTAATATGCTTCTCAAGCGCAAGATCATATACATATTTCCGCTCATCCTGATTCAGTTGCAGAGCGGCAGCTACCGCGTCCAGAACAGATGGAGACACGGTGATGTCGCGCCCTTGCTCCAGCCAGGTATACCAAGTCGTACTGACTCCTGCCAATTGCGCTACCTCTTCTCGGCGCAGGCCAGGTGTTCGGCGTCTAGTACCAGCAGGCAGTCCTACGGACTGCGGTTGAATGCCTGAGCGCTTGGACTTTAGGAAGGTGGACAGGGCTTCTAATCTCGTTTGGTTGGACATGGCTATCCCTCCTATCAAGCCAGTTGTACATTTAGTTTTTATTTCGACTATGTAGAGCGTGAATGATCAGATCAGCAGTGGATTAGCAACGGATCAGGAATAATCATGAACGTTATATTGTTGTATGATTCCCAACTTGCATGCCGCAGCATGGCTCCATGGCCTTACTCTAGTATATCATTTTGCGCAGCGTAATCGATTGGAAGTGCAAGTTGTCATCATCCAATGGGACAGTGTGGAAATCTATGATCTGAAACCAACGGGATAGAGCCTTCTGAATGGCATTGTCCGTGTGAAAAGAGAAGAATCGCTGCGGATTGCACCAATCCGCCTCCCATACTCCTTCTGAGTCGTATCCACCATATAATCCAATAAAAAGCAGTCCATTCGGAGCGAGCACTCGATGCATTTCTTGCAAAACCCGATCCAGATCTTGCTTCGGCGCATGCAGCAAGCAATTTAGCGCGTAGACAGCTTGAAAGCTATGATCGGCAAAGTCCAACTGATAAAAATCCATTACTTTCGCATTCAAGCCTCTTTCGATGCACTTCTTCACCGATTCACTGGATAGATCGATGCAGGTTGTCTGCATTCCGCTCTGTTGAAAATAAAAGCCGTCGATCCCTGTTCCCGCGCCGATTTCGAGTATAGTAGTTTTCCCCTCACTGCTTATCAACTCACGAAATTTCTCTCTTTCGTCTATTTTCCAAGAAGACAAGGACTTGCTGGATCTTCTCCGGGCATCCTGATCATACGATTGGGCTAGTGCAGCTTTGAAGTTGGACATGAAATCTACTCTACCTTTCTGCCAATATATTACGAACATTTGTTTCCTTAATTATAGATAAGTATTCCTAATTATGTCAACGAATGATGCAAGAGAGCAGCTGAGGAGTGCTCGATATGGATGATATTTATTGTTTACTGCTGGAGTCAGGTAGTAATTATACTAGTATAACCAACAACTTGTAATAGGATAAAACCTGTGTGACAATATCGTAAACCAATGAATAGGCATGAGGCGACTCATGAATGATCCAAATAGCTAGGTAGATTCATATTTCACAATGAAGACAGTGTCGTCATAGAGGCTTGTACGATCACGATCTGTGAGGAGGAATTAGAGTTGGAACCCGTAGTGATTACAGGAATGGGAGTCATCTCCCCGATAGGAAATGATGTAGAGACATTTTGGAGGAACTTAGTTGCTGGACAATCAGGGATATCCTCTATTGATACATTTGACGTGAGCGGCCATAAAACGAAAATTGCCGGTCTTGTGCGTGAGTTCGATGGGGATGGACTTCTTGGACGCAAAGAGGCAAGACGGCTGGATCGCTTCACTCAATTTGCGCTTGCTGCCGCCGAGCAGGCATGGGCAGATTCTGGGCTGGTGCTGGATCAGATTGACCCTGAGCGCTTAGGCGTCTATGTGGGGTCAGGCATTGGCGGAATTGAATCCTTGATTGAAAATGTCGATATTTTGCGAAGTAGAGGTCCTGGGAGAGTCAGTCCGACCTTGGTGCCAGCCATGATGGCGAATGCAGCGTCTGCACAGATCAGCATCAAATGGGGAGCGCTGGGTCCTACGATGTCCCATGTCTCTGCTTGTGCGATCGGCAATACTGCGATTGGTGAGGCGTTCCGGCTCATTCGCTCGGGAGGAGCAGACATTGTATTTGCAGGCGGAACGGAAGCTGCTGTTACCGACTTATCGCTGGCCAGCTTCGGCAATGCAACGGCATTATCAACAAGAAATGATGATCCGACGAAGGCTAGTCGGCCCTTCGATGCGGAGCGGGATGGATTTGTCATGTCTGAGGGCGCGGGCATACTCATTCTAGAATCGTTGTCGCATGCCTTGCGTAGAAAGGCACGAATCTATGCAGAGGTTATCGGATACGGAATAAGCTCGGACGCTTACCATATTGTTGCGACCCATCCTGAAGGGCGAGGTGCCTATCTCGCGATGAGAACAGCTCTGCAGGATGCATCTGTCTCTGCCGAGGAAGTAGATGTAATTAACGCGCATGCAACGAGTACGGAGGTTGGCGATCTGGCAGAGACAACGGCGATTAAAAGAATGTTCGGTGAGCATGCTTATCGGATTTCGATTACAGCAAATAAGTCCATTACGGGTCACATGCTGGGTGCTGCTGGGGGAGTAGAGGCCATTTCACTCGTGAAGAGCTTACAGGAGGGACTGATTCCGCCGACGATTAACCTTGAGAACCCTGACCCGCTCTGCGATCTGGATTATGTGCCGAATGAAGCGCGCAAGGCCAATGTGAAGGTGGGACTATCTAATTCTTTCGGCTTTGGCGGTCATAACGCCGTGATCGTGTTGAAGAAGTATGAGTAGTTGAGACGCATAACTGGATAATAGGTACAAAAGAGCCCCTGACTTGCAGCAAATCCGCAAATTCAGGGGCTTGGCGTTTTTCAGCACGCTTAGGATTCAAGACGCTTACGTTGGAAGCGGGCAATCGCTTCGTATTCTTCATCCAGCTTGCGGAATATCGAGATATAGATCGGAAGCAGCTCATGATAAATCGCTGCATCCTCCGGATTAGGTTCATGCTTGTGCGTAGCGCCTACCATATCAGATACGATATGGAGTGAATCGGCTCTTCCAGTTGCGTATAGACCAAGCACGACAGCACCGAGGCAGGAGCTCTCGTAGCTCTCAGGGACTACAACTTCTTGATCGAAGATGTCAGCCATCATCTGCCGCCAGAGCGGTGAACGAGCAAAGCCGCCAGTGGCATGAATCTTGCTTGGGCGTCCCATCTGCTCTTCCATTGCAAGCAATACGGTGTACATATTGAAGATGACGCCTTCCAGCACAGCGCGAATCATATGTTCCTTCTTGTGATGCATCGTGAGGCCGAAGAAGGAGCCGCGCGCGTCCGCATTCCAGAGCGGAGCTCGTTCGCCAGTTAGATAAGGATGGAAGAGCAGTCCGTCTGCCCCCGGCTGAACCTGCTCGGCAATGCGAGTAAGCAGATCATAGGCATCAATGCCAAGCCGCTTGGCTGCTTCAACCTCGGAAGCAGCCAATTCATCGCGTACCCAGCGGAACAGCATGCCGCCATTGTTCACAGGTCCGCCGATGACCCAGTGCTTGTCTGTGAGGGCATAGCAGAAGATTCTGCCCTTTGGATCGGTAAGCGGTTGATCCACAACAGTACGGATCGCGCCGCTCGTTCCAATCGTTGCAGCAACTACACCAGGCTCGATCGCATTTACACCAAGATTGGAGAGCACACCGTCACTGGCTCCCACAATCGTTGGGGTAGTCGGGAAAAGTCCCATCTCCTGCGCGTAAACTTCATCCATCCCTATCAGCTGATGTGTAGTTGGAACGAGTTCGGACAGCTTGTCAGTCGATATGCCCGCAAGTTCAAGCGCTTCTTCATCCCAAGCGAGCTGCTGCAAATTCATCATCCCTGTAGCTGATGCAATCGAGTAATCGACAACATACGTATGGAACAGCTTGAAGAGTACGTATTCCTTAATGGAAATGAATTTAGCCGCCTTATTTAACATTTCCGGAGCTTCATGCCGCATCCACATCAACTTCGTAAGCGGGGACATCGGATGGATGGGAGTGCCTGTCCGCAAATATAAGGCATGTCCCTGCGGATTCTTCTTGAGCTGGGCTGCATACTTGCTGCTCCGATTGTCTGCCCACGTGATGCAAGGGGTGAGCGGATGGCCATCTGCATCGACGGCGATGAGGCTATGCATCGCTGAGCTGAAGGACAGGAACAGTACATCCTCAGGCTGTGCTTGAGCAGCGCTCATCGCTTGCTTGACAGAAGAGACAACGGCTTGGAATATCCGTTCTGGATCCTGCTCGGCTATCGTTGCGTTTGGTGTATGCAGTGGATAGCCTTGGCTGCCAGTGGATACGACTTTGCCATTCTCTTCGAATACGACTGCCTTCGTGCTCGTCGTTCCCATATCGATTCCGATCATGTAGTTGGGATGATTCATAGGGATAACCTTCTTTCTTTCATTGCCATATATGTTACACTACTGTGCTCAACAGCAGAATCAATGCTAATCCGACGACAGATAGAATCGTCTCCATCACTGTCCATGACTTAAGTGTCTCTGGGACGGACATGTTGAAAAATTCCTTCACCATCCAGAACCCTGCATCATTGACGTGGGACAGAACGATCGAGCCTGCGCCAGTTGCCAGTACAACCAATTCTACAGGAACACCTGGAGTCATCGCCAGTACTGGAGCAACAATACCAGCAGCGGTCGTCATGGCAACGGTTGCAGAACCAGTTGCGACACGAATCAATGCTGCGACGAACCAGGCGAATAGGATGACGTTAATGTTCGCTTGTGTGGCAAGCTCTGCGATCGCACCGCCAACACCACTGTTAATGAGCACTTGTTTGAACGCACCGCCGCCGCCAATGATAAGAATGATCGTTGCGGTAGGAGCGAGACATTCGCTGGTGAAGCGGGATATCTCTTCCTTCTTGAAGCCGCGCGCATAACCGAGCGAGAAGAAGGAGAAGACGACTGCAATCAGAAGCGCGATAATTTCATGGCCGATGAATTTGCACAGTACGGCTAAGCTGCTAATGCCTTCAGGATCGACGATGTCTGCGACGGAGCCAATCAGCATAAGAATGACAGGCAGCAAAATGGTGAACAGCGTAATGCCGAAGCTTGGGAGCGGCCGATCGCTCTTCTGCGCGAATTGCTCGGCGAGCTTCGCTGGCGGCTGTAATTGAATGCGTTTACCAATGAACTTGCCAAATAGCGGCCCTGCGATAATTGCTGTTGGGATTCCCACGAGCAGAGAATAGAGAATCGTACGACCGAGATCCGCTTGATAAGCGTCGATGGCAATCATCGGTGCCGGATGCGGCGGCACGAGTCCGTGTACGGTAGATAGTCCCGCCAAGATTGGAATGCCGATCTGCAGCAATGATTTGTTTGTTTTGCGTGCTACAGTGAACACAATTGGAATTAATAAAATAACGCCAACTTCAAAAATACTGGGATACCTACAATAAAACCAACAAGGAGCATTGCCCAGTGAACGCGTGATTCTCCGAATTTATCAATAAGGGTAGTGGCGATTTGCTCTGCACCGCCGGATTCCGCCATCATCTTGCCCAGCATGGTGCCGAGCGCAATGACGATGGCTATCGTGCCAAGTGTGCCGCCAAGGCCTTGTGTAATCGATTGCACAACATCTTGCGGTTTCATGCCTGTTAACAGACCGAGCATTAATGCTGATATAAGCAACGTCACGAAAGGATTCCATTTCAGCTTGGCAATGAACACAATGAGAAATACGATAGTAAGAAGTGTCCAAAATAGTAATGTCACATTGTGACTCATTCCGAATAGTGTGCTCATGATGTACGAGCCTCCTTTTGAAAAGTGCCGATTGTTATGAATGATTCCAAATATAGCGTTTCCAAAACAAACTTGAATACTTGTCGACAACTTAAAATTAAAAAACTTTGTATCCTTGCAGCTTGCCGTTACGAATGCGGCAAGCTGACATGCAAGGTACGGTTCGAGTCGGCGAAGTAGGCTGAGACAACCTGCTGGATCGTATGAGTATCCTTCGACTGGAGTCCTCTTACGATCGTACGGTGCTTCTCAATTACAGTGAACAGCTTCGCTTCACCCTCAGAGAATACTTCTTCCGTAGTCATCAGCATGACGGTCTTCACGATCAGTCGAATGCTCGTCCACAGATGCATGATGCGTTTATGCTCTGCTGCAGCAATGATCGCTTCATGGAACGATAAATCCTGATAAGCGAATTCAACGGCATCATTGTACTTAACCGCGAGTTCCATCTTGTCGATAACCTGCAGCAGCGTCAGAATCAGACCATCTGTGTTCACGATGGCGAGCCGCTGCTGGACAAAGCTCTCAATGAGATAGCGAACATCGTACAGTTCTTCGACGTCGATAAGACTAAGCCCTAAGACAACAGCACCCATGCGTTCCAAGCGTATAAGCCCTTCGTTAGAGAGCGTTTTCAATGCTTCGCGAACGGGAGAGCGGCTGGTGCCGAAGTCGGCAGCCACTCGATTCTCCGATATAATTTCGCCCGGCTTGATGGAGCCGTTAATAATTTGCAATCGCAGCTCACAGGCGATGGATTCCCCAAGGGATGCGCCCTGCAGCCACTGTTTCGGATAGTGTATCATGCGTGAACTCTCCTCATGAATGGTTTCCTGAACCCATATCTCACTTTACAGATTTGGTTCTGATTGTACCACAGTGCTGCATGGCGCGACCATCGGGCTTGTGGTGATTCTATCTTCACTATCGATATAGGAAATGACTATTCCTTCGTTACAACTTGATGTCCGCCGAACTCATTGCGCAGTGCAGCAACTACCTTACCGTGGAAGGAATCGGACTCAAGCGAACGATATCTCATGAAGAGGGACATCGCGATAACTGGTGCGCTTGCTTGCAGCTCCAGTGCAGTTTCCACTGTCCATTTGCCTTCGCCAGAGCTTTGCATAACGCCGCGAATGCTGTCCAGCTTCGGATCTTTGGAGAAAGCATTTTGCGTTAGATCCATCAACCAGCTGCGGATAACCGATCCGTTAGACCATACGCGTGCAACTTGTTCATAATCGAAATCGAAGTCGCTCTTATCCAATACTTCGAAGCCTTCCGCGATAGCTTGCATCATTCCATATTCAATACCGTTGTGAACCATTTTCAGGAAATGTCCACTTCCGCTCTTGCCTGCATACAAATATCCTTGATCTACCGCAATGTCCTTGAACAGTGGCTCAAGTGTAGCGAATACTTCTTGGTTGCCGCCAATCATGAAGCAGCCGCCTTCAGCTGCGCCAGATACTCCGCCGGATGTTCCGATATCGAAGTAATGGGCACCCAGTGCATGCACTTTCTCGCCTCTAGCGATGGATTGTTTATAATGTGAATTTCCTCCGTCAATGACAATGTCTCCTGGAGAGAGAAGAGGAAGCAGTGTGTCAACCACTTGATCCACGATTTCTCCAGCTGGAACCATCATCCAGATGATCTTTGGAGCATCCAGCTTCGATACGAGTTCTTCAATTGTATCTGCAGGAATTGCTCCTAGGTCAGCTGCTTTTTGACGTTGTTCAGCATTTACATCAAAAGCGACTACCTGATGCTTGTGCTGCAATATGTTATCTACGAGGTTGAAACCCATTTTTCCAAGGCCAATCATGCCTAATTTCATGCTGTATTCACTCCTGTGATCATGCTGTAAAGTACAACAAGTATACTTGTATACAACTTAGTGTGATCTTATCTTACTGTCTTCTTGCCTATCTGTAAAGTGGAAGTTGTAAGCGCTATATCTCGGCTCAGGGGTATGCTGTCTCATTTAGAGTGATTCTTAGTGGCGGAAATTATGTATCTATATTGTACGTGTGGATAAAAACATGAAATAGCAGGAATTAGCCAACGCCGTCCATGTCAGCCAGCAGATGATCAGTCTGATTGGAAAAGGGGAATTCAATCCTTCTCTCCAGCTATCATCATGATTGCGAAGACATTAACGATATATTCAGAGAATGTGTTGATGAGTTAGGATACCAAAGTAAATGATGTGAGGTACTCTGTTTGTGATCGCATTGCATGTATATATTCCCAGTGCTATAATAAGAATAAATAAGGAGTCGGCGGCAACCGACCCCTACACAATAGCCGCTTTTAAGGGCGGAAGGCTTTTTGGAGCAAAATAGACCGCTTCCTTTGACCTAGGGCGGTCTATTTCTGTTTGTTGAGGTATATCAGCAGCGTAATAATCAACGTGATTAACGCGAGTATCCATATTCCGAATTGGAGCATAACGGACAATGCTTCATATACACTCACATGCATCACCTCCCTTCCGGAGGATAGCCGACCGCCCTTGTAAGCCATTCTATTGTATGTTCCATATTATAACATATTTAGCCTAGTGAAGCTTATATGAATGTGTACTAAGTCCGAGAAATAAAGGGACTGATTTCTGAAAATGAAATGAAAATATTGTTGACAACTCATATTTTCAGATGTATTATTTTCAACAACAAACGACAACTTCATACTACCTTATCAAGAGCGACTGAGGGACTAGGCCCTATGACGTCCAGCAACCTTACCAGTGAGTAAACGGTGCTAAATCCTACGGAATGATTCCATTCTGAGAGATAAGTGTGGCGATACTGCCAATTCAACCTCTTTCTCTCTTTGGGAAAGAGGTTTTTTAGTTTTTCAACTAGGTATAAGCAGCAGAATGGCGGGGTGGGCAAAATGATTGAAATTCGGAACTTGGTCAAGGAGTACCAAAGCAAGACATCGACCATCATCGGCGTAAATAACGTTTCCCTCCGAATCAATAAAGGGGAAATTTACGGGATTATCGGACGAAGCGGGGCGGGGAAGAGCTCATTGCTGCGCTGCATCAACCTGCTAGAGGAGCCTACATCAGGGAGTATCCTCGTCGATGGCGTTGATTTGACGAAGCTGCAGGGAGAGAGCTTGCGACAGGCAAGATTGAAGATCGGTATGATCTTTCAGCACTTTCATCTTATCCGCTCCAAGACGGTATTCGAGAATATCGCATTTGCTCTGAAGGCCAACAACAAGTCGAAGGCAGAGATTGAACCGCGTGTCATTGAATTGCTTGACATGGTCGGCTTGGCTGACAAGCGAGATTTATATCCTGCTCAGCTCAGCGGCGGGCAGAAGCAGAGAGTAGGTATCGCCAGAGCGCTGGCCAATGAACCGCATGTGCTGCTGTGTGATGAAGCAACGTCTGCGCTGGATCCTGAGACGACTCAGTCAATCTTGGAGCTGCTGAAGAAAATCAATCGCGAGCTTAACCTGACGATTGTATTGATTACGCACGAAATGGAAGTGGTGAAGGACGTCTGTGACCGGATGGCGGTGATGCAGAACGGCAATGTGGTAGAAGAGGGGCCGGTATATAACATTTTCTCTAATCCACAGCATCCGATGACGCGCTCGTTCATCAGCAGTCTGTTCCAATTCAATCTTCCAGAACGATTGATTCAGCATTGCAAGGGAACGATCGTGAAGATTCACTTCGTGGCGCCGCAAGCGGAGGAAGCAATCATTACTGATGTAATGACGAACTTCAAGGTTAGAGCAAATATTTTGCATGGCAAAATTGAGTACATCCATGACAACCCGCTAGGCATTCTGATCTTGGAGCTGAATGGAGAAGTATCAGAGCTGCGGCAAGCACTCGACTACATCAAAGAACGAACCTATCGATTGGAGGTCATCCATCATGCTGAGTGATTCGATCATCCAACTGCTGCCGGACTTGGGCAAGGCATTTGTCCAGACGCTCTATATGGTTGGAATTTCGCTGTTTGCTGCCATAATTCTGGGTCTTCCCATTGGAATTCTGTTATTTGTAACCGATAAGGGGCTATTCCTCGAAAATGCGTTTACGAAAAATGTATTAGGCTTCATCGTCAACATGATTCGCTCAATTCCGTTCATCATCTTGCTGGTGACACTGCTGCCTTTGACGAAGCTCATTGTTGGCTCAACGATAGGACCGACGGCTGCTTCTGTATCGCTCTCTATTGCGGCAATTCCGTTCTTCGCCCGCTTGGTAGAGACGGCGCTGCGCGAGATTGACAAAGGTGTCATCGAAGCGGCAATCTCCATTGGTGCAACACCGTGGATGATCATTAGGGATGTACTTCTCCCTGAAGCGAAGCCAGGCATCATTCAAGGCGTGAACATTACAGCAATCAGCCTTGTCGCTTATTCGGCAATGGCCGGTACAGTCGGTGGAGGCGGAATCGGTGATTTGGCGATTCGATTCGGTTACTATCGCTACGACAACACGGTAATGTTTACCACGGTAATCATTCTGATCTGCTTGGTACAGATCATTCAGTACGGCGGAGACTTCATAGCGAAGAAAGTAGACAAGCGATAATGCATTCGCTGTCGATCATTTGAAGTCAACCGTTACGAAGCAACGGAAGAATAATATCAAGATCACGCCGTCTTTTTGGTATTGAAAAAGGGACATAAGGCACCAAATCCATACAAAAAACATATACGGAGGTCATCAACATGAAGAAAACAGCTCTTATTCTTTCTCTTATTCTAGCAATTGGCTTGCTGGCTGGATGCGGCAGCAAAGACGCATCAACGGGTTCAGGAGACGCAAAGCAGGAAGAAAGCAAAGCAATCAAGATCGGCGCAACAGCAGGCCCTTATAGCGATATGATAACGAAGGCGATTAAGCCGATATTGGAGAAGAAAGGCTATTCCATTGAGTTGGTTGAATTCGGAGATTATGTGCAGCCGAACCTGGCATTGTCGAATGGAGATTTGAATGCGAACCTGTTCCAGCACAAAATCTACATGGAGAACTTCGCGAAAGAAAATAAAATTGAATTGTCCGAGCTTATTTCCGTACCGACGGCACCAATGGGCATTTACTCGTCTAAGTTCAAATCTTTGGATGAGATTGCAGACGGAAGTACAGTAGCGATTGCGAACGATCCGACGAACCTGGCGCGTACATTGGGATTGCTGCAAGATGCAGGACTCATTACAGTGAACAATGACATCGATCCACTGCGTGTATCGGAGAAGGACGTGAAGGACAATCCGAAGCATCTTGTTCTACAGCCAATCGAGGCTGCTCAGCTTCCGCGCGCAGTAGATAGCGCTGACCTGTCTCTTGTTCCGGGCAACTTCGCGCTTGCTGCGAAAATGAACCTGCTCGATGCTCTGAAGCTCGAAACTATGCTGGATGATTACCGCAATCGTGTCGTTGTGAATACAGCTGATTTGGACAAGCAGTTCGCGAAGGACTTGAAGGAAGCTGTTGAATCTGCCGAATTCGAGAAAACAATAGATGAACAGTTCAAAGGCTTCGGCAAACCAGAGTGGATGCTGAAAAGGAAGTGACATCGATGACGAAAGAAGAGCAAGCTATCGTTGTTAGAGGTACGCCGGCAGTCTACCATTGTGAAGCGGGCATCTTGGACAAGCTAGATACATTATTGGCACCGTATCAATACAAGCGGGTGATCGTCGTGCATGGTGATCGTTCCTTGGAGGCGGCGAAGCCCTATTGGCCGAAGGAGACGAACACAACGCTGTTATATCTTCGTTATCAAGGGGAATGCACATTGCAGGAAGCGCATCGGATTGCATGCTATGCCCAGGCCGAACGAGCGGATGTCATTCTTGGACTCGGCGGCGGCAAGGTAATGGACTTGGTCAAGGCAGCAGGCAATACATCGGGGCTGGATACGATTCTCGTGCCGACGCTCGCCTCGAATTGCGCAGCATGGACGCCGCTCAGCGTGTTCTATAACGAAGAAGGACAATTCACACACTATACCGTTTTTCCGAAAAGCACACTTATGGTGCTGCTTGAACCACGCATTGCCTTGCATGCACCTGTTGATTATCTGCGTGCAGGGATTGCCGATACATTAGCGAAATGGTATGAGGCGAATGTACTCATTCGTGATTTGCAGCATCGTTCAGCCGCTGTGCAGGTTGCGCATCTTACAGCTCGTCTATGCCAGACTGCACTTCTGGAGCATGGACGGCAGAGCATTCACGACGCAGAGCAGAAGCAGCTATCCGATGCGTTCGTAGAGGTAGCGGAAACGATCATTATGACAGGCGGCCTTGTTGGCGGATTCGGCGATCATCTTGGCCGAATAGCTGGAGCACATTCGATCCATAATGGTCTGACCGCTGCGCCAGCAACACATCATTTGCTGCACGGCGACAAGGTCGCATACGGCATCCTCGTTCAATTGGTGCTGGAGGATAATGTTGCGGAAGTGAAGAATTTGCTGCCGTTCTACGAAGACTTAGGCTTACCTTATCGACTAGGTGACCTTGCATTATCTGCGGAAGACCGTCCAACGTTGGAGAGCATTGCGCGGCAAGCGACTCTCCCACAGGAATCCATACAGCTGATGAAGCCAGAAGGCGTAACCTCGGACGAGGTATACGAAGCAATCGTGAAGCTGGAGCAAATTGTATCGTGAGGAAGGAATGAAGCGCCATCTGTCCGTAAAAAGTGCGGCGGATGGCGCTTCATGCCATGTATTGCGTATTTCGCGGTATCTCGTTGTGTCTACGCATCATATATAAGTTTGCTTACGAAGCTAGCTGTCCATGTTCTTTCGGTTTGCGCTGCAATAACTGTACCCCTCCAACAATAACAGTCGTCAGTAGGATGACCGCAGTCAAGATAAGCAAGAGCGCATGGATTGAATCCGATGTAGCTGGACCCCCGTTCACTAGGTTCATAATGCCAGTTACGGCATAGGTGCCAGGGGAGAATTCACTGATTTTCTGATAGAAAGATGGCAGCAGTTCGCGCGGCAGCAGAGCTCCCGAAGTGATCAACTGGATCGACAGCAGCGCAATATTGACCCATGCACCGGTATCGCTAAAGAGGTAAAAGGACAACTGAGCGACAAATAGAAACGTGATGACGTAAGCGAGTTGGAATAGCCACATCATACCGAAGCCTTGTTCGGAATGAACCCCCATCAGCGCCACCATTCCCGTGCCGACCGTTGTAATGATCAGGGAGGCGACAATATTGAGCAGGGAGCGAGCTGTCAGGAGTGTCCATTGGCCACATTTTTGTTTGATAGCTTTGGCAGCCTTGTTCATTTCCATGGTGAACTGCATGCAGCCAACGAAGGAAGCCAGCAGCAGCATCATGGGAACCATCGTCCACGAGAAGTTCGAGATGGGATGAACGTTATTCATCTCGGCTACGACGCGTGCAGACATGGATTCGGATAGGCTGCTTGCTTGCGACTGTGGAACATGTACCTGCTCCAGTACTTGAGTCATGCCCGTACGAACCGCATGTTCATTGATTGAAGTCGTAATTTGGCTGGCGACAGATTGCATTACACTTTTGACCATGCTTGGATTGGATTCGTTCACAGCATATGTGATGACAGCTTTCTGTGTCGGATCCGTTAGCTGCTTAGAGAAATTCCCTGAAATATGCATAACCATTTGCACCTTGCGTTCTTCAAGCTGTGTCATCACTTGATCAAGACTCGCTTCCTCTTTCATGTGAAATGGCAGCTTCTCCATAATCGATTGCACCGCTTGCTTGCCAGCCACTTGATCCTCATTTACTACGGCAATGGCTAACCGATTCACATTGTCTGTCAAATGATCGTACCCGGTCAGCCAGATCAGGCTGAATAGCACTTGAAAAGTAAGCGCGGTAATAAGGCCGATAATGACCGACGGCGACTGTAACAGGTGAAGAAAAGTGGATTTTACAGACATTTTGTTCATGAATCAACACACCTCATTTTTAATATTTATTTATTAATCAATAAATACAGTGCCAAAAAAAGTGCGACCTCAAAAAGGCAGCAGATGAATAGTGGTTTCACTATGTTTATTTAGATGGCCACGGAGATAAATTAGGCGCTTCAAGCACTTCTGACATCGTAATAATTAGACCTGAGCCGATGAACATGCTGGCTGCGAATTTGGCATTCGGAATCCCAGCTTGTTCAAAGCGCCGTATGACCGTCTGGTGTATCGCAGTGAAATGGTCGCGCACCGAATCGCGAATTGCTGGCTCTGAAGTTGTAAATGCCTGCATCGTCACGAGCATCTCATCGCGATGGGTCTCAATGAGCTTCCCGAAGGCCCGTCCCATTGTCTCTACAAACTGTTCGGGAGGAGCATCCACGCTGGAGAAGGCCTCTTCAATCTTCTCTGTGGCGCGGTCGAGAACTGCGATGAACAATTCCTCTTTGGATTTAAAAAAGTGAAACACATATGGCTGCGTTACACCAGCCGATTTGGCTATTTTGGCGGTTGTCGTCTTGTAAAAGCCATGTTCCGCAAAGGAGGCGACAGCAGCATCAATGATTTGATCCTTGCGAGATAAAGATGGGTCTTTTGGTGACATGTTGGTTCAACACCTTGTCAGAATTTTTGTTATTTATTAATCAATAAATTAATGTATATGCTTCCTTTTGTCAAGTGGGGAAATGGCCATAGTATACATAAATCTAACATCCTCATGAAGGGCTCACATTTTCATTTTTTGGATTTTATTGCTTGACTTTTTCGTTGGAAGGAGTAAGATAATTTCCATATCAATCAGGCGATGACCAAAGACATGATTTCCAGCACGAGCTGTCCAGAGAGAGAAGCGATTGGTGCAAGCTTCTTCAGTTATGGTTGTGGAATTACCCCTTTGCAGCCGTGATGTTGAACCTGAGGGTGATCATTTGTAAATGGTACTTGTACCATTGCAATCCGCTTCTCAGCAGTAAGCATCACCGACCCATCCTCGTTACCGGATGTCCAATGAAGGATCTTGCAATTGCAGCGAATGGCGGCTTATCTCGTTCCAACACGCAATGCAGGATTGAATTAGGGTGGAACCACGAGACAGAACGCACTCGTCCCTTTCGGGAGAGATGCGTTTTTTGCGTTCTCTCAGGCGTTAATCATTCACTTGCGACTATGAGGAAAGGGAGGCTGAAGCATGGAGATCAAGGTAACATTTCCAGACGAATCGAACAGGAGGTATTTGCAAGGCA